>JASMER010000013.1 GCA_030752195.1 Gammaproteobacteria bacterium | reverse complement strand
ACCAATTTGACCCACTCGCCGGCCTCTGGCGTGCCGCGAGGGTAGTATCCATTTAGCAACCGAAGGGTTTCCTCTGGATAATTCGCAATTCGGCTTGATTGGGCAACCACACCAAAATCGAAAAACTCACTGGCCTGCACATATTTGATCTTCAATTCGCTGCCGAGAAGCGTTTCTCCGTTTTGAATTGCCCGAAAGGTTCGGATGCTATCCAGCATGGCCTGGTCCACCGCATCAACATCATCCCCCTGTTCAATCTTACCTCGGAAGATGAATACCCGAGAGCCGAAATAAATGGCGGCGACGCGCTCTGGCCTGCCGGACTCCGAAGTTGTCAGTCCGGTATGACCAATCAAACGGTACTGGTTGAGTGCCTCGGATTTTTGTAAATCCGAAATATCCAGTTCTTCTCTGAGAAAGACACGGGGTTCAATATTTTTACTCAGCCGTCTCGCTTCCACTCGCAGCTCAGCGACCCCCGGATTGGCAGCGGTGACGGTCGTTGTAGTTTCACTGACCGACCACCCATCAGGAAAAACCTGAGTGTATCCAAACAAAGTCTGATAGTAGCGGTTCCGCTCGTCTTGCTGTCTTGATCCAGCACTTTCGCCGACGACCAGACCGTCGAGTCGTTCACGAAGTACCGTGTTGTCTTTCAGGGTCGCTTCAGTTTCTTCAAGCTGCCCTACTGCCTCAATCGCCTCCTGCAGGCGTGTGTCGTTGCGCGGGTGTGTCGCAAACAGTCCATGATAGCTTCCGCTGCTGCCGGAGACGCGACGATTGAAGTCTTCCTGATTTTTCAGAACTGTGACAACTTCAATCATCGCGGCAGGGTCGTACCCTGCCTTGAGCAGATACTCGGCGCCCAAACTGTCCGCTTGGAGCTCCATACCCCGGCCAAAACCACTCAGGCCGGTTTGCGCCCAAATGGAAGCCACCTGGCTGATTTGAGACCCAGCGTAACCACTCCCGGTTGCCACTGCGGTAACAAAGCCGCCAACCTGAGCAGCAGCGTTAGCAAGCCTGCCCCGGGCCTGCTGCTGGACTGCGTGTCTGGCCGTGATATGACCAATCTCGTGGGCAATAACGGCAGCAAGCTGGGCTTCAGTATTGATGAAGGTCAGCAGCCCGCGATTGATGTAAACGTAACCACCCGGCAGAGCCATCGCATTGATAGCCGGACTGTCGATAATCGTATAGGTATATTCAAGGTCTGGGCGATGACTAGCTGCTGCCACGCGATTTCCCACTTCAGTGACGTAAGCCAGCAGCGCCTCGTCCTGATATACAGGCTGGCTGGCCAGAACCTTTGCGTGTTCTTCAGCGCCCACTTCTTTCTCACGGGACTCTGACATGAGGACCAGATTGGCACCGCCAGTGGCCGGGTTAACCGCACATGAGGCCAAGCCTGAAACAACAAGCAACCCTGTCAGCACAGAGGTAAAAAGACTGCAGCAAAATTGCGTCATCTTATTAGAGGCGGTCATGCCTTGGGACGACGGTCTGACCATAAAGACTCCTGTTTCCTTGCTGACTACTAACTTGTAGATGCCTAGCTGCCGTTAACGAAATCTTTTAGTTGAGTTGCCAGTCGGCTGCAGGCGTTCGCTTCCACACGAGCGATCAGGGGAATCGGAACTACCAGTGCTGGCAAGTAGGACTGGCCTGTTGCATCAGTATTGATTGTTCCCACATTTGTCAGGGAACCGACATCCCAAACTCTGGCATCAAAGTTGGCATCATCTTCCCACGTGCCGAACCCAAAGCAGCCGCCTCCGCCCGGTCCGATTGTGCACGAGATCGACCCTCCCCGTTCGGTCGTCTCGGTGAAACCATCAAGCCAGACGATATAGCGAATGCCGAATTCACTCATTTTTTCCGCCACGACGTTCTCTGCCATGAGTTGCTCAAGGTCTCGCGTTCTCAGTGGCGCGGTGCGGGGTTCAAACCAGGGAAACATTGCGTCAACAAACTCTTGCTCTGGCACAACATTGATTGCCCCTTCGCCTCGCGCCATCCGGTCACCAACGCACTGAACGAACTCACTGCGAGTCTCATAGTCGCTGGCCTGACGCCGCCCGAGAATTACAACAGCCTCATCGCTCGCAATACCGGTTTCTCCTTGTCGGAACTCATCGATGGTCGTGCTGGTGCAGCCAGCGAGCAAAGCCAGCGCGACAAGCAGAGATGCGCCGAAAACGGTTCTGCCATGCCATTTTTCCATGAATTCGATCAAGCTCCGGCTCCTTATAATTGAATCGGTCACAGTTGTGCTAACCAGTCACGTACTTCCGGGACTTGCGAGAAGCTCAAGGAAAAGCTGGAAGCAAGATCTCGAAGTGCCACTACGGCAGCATCGTTGATGGCCGCCTCCGTGGAACGGAAAGTTTCTGTCGGAGTCTTACCGTAGGAAGTCAGAACCCAGTCAGCAATGTAGTCACCCTCTGCCGTGGCGAGGCGCATATTGTACTTGATCCATACCTCATAGACGTCGAGCTTGGTTTTCATGGGCAGAGCGAGCTGGAACTCTTCGATAAGAGGGGTAAAGACAGCGTCAACCTCCGCTGCCACCGCATCATCCAGACTGTCTATCACCACGACATCATCAAACATAGCCGGCAGGACGGCATTGAACAACGCAATATGAGACTGCCCGCTCTGGACATTGAATTCCTCGGCTCCTGTTTCCGAGTACTCCATATACGCGAAGTCCCTAAGAGACTGATCATAGTAGACTGCGACGTTCAGAGGCAGCTTGCTGATATTGGGCGTCGGAAAACTCCCCTCGATGGTTACAGTGCTGACACCACAGCCGACGAGAAACGCAAGCCCCAGCAGCGCTGCGAGTGGAATACGAAATTTACGAGAAGACATACCGACCTAGCCCATTAATATTTACGTGTCAAAAAAGCCGTGGCTTAGTATACGGTATACGAAGATCTCGCTGATCAGGATTCCATCAGCGAAGCCTATTGAAAGTCGTTCAGTCCCACAAATGTACCACCATTCCGCAACGTGATCTCCCGCATGAGCGTGGCGTAACGATAGACGCTTTGCTGGAATCGACGGGGGCCTGCGAAGATTGTGGGAAAACCGATACCGTGGATCCGCACACGACGATTTCCTTGTTCATCCTCGGCGTTAATCCGATCTATGGTCTGCAATACATCCCGAATGGATCCGCCCGGCTGAAAGTCATCGCCAAGCACGTAGATACTAATTTTCTTGTCCGGCGAATAAAAGGTGTTGATGGCCCGTGTCACTCCCTCTACAGGGCTACTGTTACTGTAGGGCTGCCAGGTTCTCAGGGTCTGGATAATTTGTTGCCTGCGCCCCGGCGTGTCCGGAATCCATTCGCCGCGATATGTGTTGAACATATAGTCACCCATATCATTCATCACCTGTATACCCTTCACCTCAGGGTAAACATCCAACGTGTTGTCAATGACTTCAAGCATCGTGTTCCAGTTGCCCGGAGTGTTGTACATGCTGCCTGAGGTATCGATCAGGAAAATGATGTATTCACTGTCTACCGGCACACCACCAATCGCATTGTTTTCCGGAGACACCACATTAGCAAGCAGGCGCTGCATCTCCTCAGTCAGAGTTTGCCGCGCAACGGCCAGCTTGCCGATTTCATCGGTGGTTTCATCGGACAGCTGTTGAGAAGTCTGATAGCGTCCCTCAATATCGCTCAGATCTCGCCGCAATCTGGCGATCCGATCCGTAAGCGCCGAGAGCTGTTCATGTTTCGCATTCAGGTCACGGTTCAGGATTCGGGTTTCCCCCCGAATCTCAAACAGCTGTTCCTGCAGCTCTGTCACTGACGCCTCTTGCGGCACCTCTGAAACCTCGATCATGGCCGGGTCAGCGGGTTTTACGATCATCAGCAAAATGATCATGGCACCGAAGCCACATGACGCCACATCCAGGAAGGATACGGTAAAGGAGTCTGTCTCTGCGCGTTTGCGTCTTGCCATAAGGCTTTGCCCGCTGAGGTTCCTTCAGGGCCAGTCATCTGAAGGCGTCAAAAATGAGCCTTGGGAAAATTGGGCCAGTTGCCAGTATGCTGCTGCAGCGCTGGGGTCACCTTCCAGCGGCATCAATATTATATTCACCGGAATGCCTGAGGGTAGTTCTTCAACTGCTTCTTCAAATAATTCCATCCGCCGGTTCGGGGTAATCAGATTGTCGCGACTCTCCCGGGCTCCGAGCGTAGGCAACCCGTCAGTTATCAGGAATATATTATCCGGCCTCGGGTTCATATTCGAGGCAGCACGAAATACCTGCTGAAGATTGGTTCCGTTTTGTGGCACCACCTGCTCGGCGCCCGCGATGACCTGGTTCAGCTGATCGCGGTCAGCCACTTCAAGCCAGGTCTCGGTAGTGCCCTCAAGCACGCTGCTGTGGTCCTGATTGAAGTGCCATACCTGATAGCGACTGGTAACTGGCAGTTGCGTCGAGATCCAGTCCACCGTTTTGACGACCCTCTGCCATTTTGGAGCATTGCGCTTGCGATCATCGTCCATATTACGGGTACGGATAATGTTGACCAAAGTGTTATCCAACATGCTTGCCGAACTGTCCATAAGCACAAGGATGCGCTGTCCACCGAGAAACATACCCGACAGGTATTGCCGCTGTCCGTCTCCGATAAATTGTCTGACGCTTGAGCCTTCCTGATCCAGCGCGCTGGCCTGTAGCCGCAACAGCTCCTCTTCCAGAGCCTGCACGTCTGCCCGTAGCTGGGCAATATCTTCCTCAGTCGCCACGCTGGAGTTCTCGAGCGCCGCCAGTTCCTGCAGAAATGTGTCGATCTGCTGCTGTATCTCCCGAGCCAGCCCCTCAGCCTCTACCACTTCATAATCCACGTCGGACAGGGTATTACGGACTCGCACCAGTCCGAGCTGACCTTCCCTGATTTCTTCTTCCAAAAGATTGATTTCAGCCATGAGTTCGCTGTCGGATCCTTCCAAAGTGACCGTACTCGCGTAGTCGAGAATCAGAAAGATCAGAATCACTGCACCAAAACCACAGAACATGACATCAAGAAACGAAAGGCTGATCGGGTTCAACTCTCGGCGTCTTGTTTTTGTATTACCGCTGGCCATGGCTTACCCGTATCAAGCTCGCGCGGTCATCACAACCCTCAAACTGAATCTCATCGCCGAGCCGAAGACGATTCTCAGCCGCAGCAGGGCTGCCATTAATCTTCATGCCAGCGGCTTCGGCTTTTAGGCACACTTCACCATCGCGCAGACAAATATGCCCCAGTAGTGCCGGCATGCCCTGTATTGACAACACCAGGGCCGGTGCCGAGTCAGAATCAAGGTCCGGGTTCAGGCGGTTCTCTATCGGAAGATCTTCAACGGGCAGGGCGTGATGCCGGAACAGGATATGTGAGGGTGCACATCGATCAAGCGCCAGAGGGCTCGGAGGAGAAGGGGCTTCGGATACCGGCAGACTATTTACCAGCCGGATACTCTCTCCGGTGCCGGCGATCAGATTGACAAATTGCAGGACGTTACCCGTGAGGGCCTCCCGCTCCAGGATGGCCGGCCGAACCGAGCTGGGCAAGGAAGCAGCAAAACCAGGCAGAGCAGCGATGGCAGGGCTTATCATCAGCTGACATTCCTGATTGCTTTGCATGGCGAGAACCTGATCGCTGATTTTCGCATACTGGGGTCTCAGGCTGCTCACCAGCGTTTCATGAGGCATCTTGGCAGTATGACTGGTTTCTCCCGTCGCGAGCTCCAAAATCAGATTGCCGTCGTCGCTGGCACCCAACCAGTGAGGAAGCGTGTTGTAGAGTTGCTGCTCGCTCTCAGCATTATGCTGAGGATTAAAACGGCACTGTTGGATAAACAGGTTTGTCGCCATTTGCATCATCAGATTCATAAAACTCTGACTACCGACTCCCGGAACCTGAACGGTGGCCTTGGTCTGCAATACGCCCGCTTCCAGCTCGAGGCTGGACACCAGAGCCTGATGCAGCTGCAGGTCGAGATAAATCACCTGCGCAGACTTTGCCTGCGTTGCGGCAGCCGCCGCCGACGAATCCACGACACCAATAACGGTGAACGGCGTTTGCTTGGCTAGCCCCAGTAATATTGCGAGCTGCTGATGCGTGAAACTACCCGGTACCGCGAAAATGACTTCGTCCTGAATCGCACAGACCTCAGCAAGATGCAGCAGATGCGCATAGGCAATGTCCGCGTAGTGCCGGAAACTGTTGCCATGGGAAATCGGATCGAGACTGAGCTCTTGCCAGTACCGGTTATAGCTTTCGGTCGGCCTCAGGCGTGCCTGTTGTTCGGCGGCCTCACCGAACAGCACCTCAGCACCATCTGCCAGGGCAAAACCGGGACTGTGCAGGAGGATACCGGTTTCGTCACTCACACAAATGCCGTGATCATTGAATTCGATAACTTTAAGGCTCACGCTTCACCTGTCGCTCCTGAACGATGCGGATCCGACCGCTTACAGGGCAGTGGCATCTGGCACTTGAAGGTGCCGGACCAGCCGCTCATCACAGTAATTCTGAGTATCAAGTACCAGACGGTCTTGCAGCAGCTGCAGCTGATGCAGCAAAAACATGAGGAAAATACTGACAACCCGGGCCACGAAAGTTGAGTTGAAAGCGACCCCGAGGCTCACGGTAACGCCAACAATATCACCACTGACGGCCTGATAGGCCTGGCCCAGCGCCGTACCGATTCCGCGCACCGTGCCAAGGAACCCAATGGAAGGAATCGCCCAGGCAATATAGCGCACGATGGTTAATTCGGTTTCCATGCGATCCGCCTCAGTTTCACAGACATCTTTTATCGTCAAAGAAACATCCTGAATGCTGCGGGTGCTCTGGAAACGGTGCAGGCCAGCCAGCAGAGCGCGCGGTAACAGATAAGCCTGCTCCTGTTCCGGCAGCGCCTGAACCGGTCTGGCATAGTTTCGCGAGTCCTCCGGCAAAACACTCATGCCTTCTTTCACCTGAACCAGGGTGCGCTCAAGCAGACTGCGCTGTCGGACAGTCTGCTGCGTTTTCATGCCGATGATGAACACGGCCCACAGCATCAGCGTGATACAGGCCTGCTGCTCGAAATCTTTCAGAATGACAAACACAGAACGCTCGGGAACGAAGTCCTCATTGACCTGCTGCTGCTCTGCCTGATAGGTCTGAATATCAGCAGCCACAGGGCGAATGACGGTTGTATAGGTCGCCTGAACAACAATAAAGGCAAAGACCAGTGCCGCAAGCTGAATAAACGTTTCGTAGAGTGAGCCTTGTTTCATGGCTTAGTCCTTTTGTGTTTGCTCGACAGCCCGCAAGCTGGCGTTTATATGTCTACCGGGAACGACACGCCGAGATCCTGAGAGATCTGCTCGGTGGGCACAAAACGGCCCGGCGACTCCTCTTCGTCGGAGGGTTCCGTCATTGCGGCCGCTGTGGCACTGTCGCTGGCTTCAGCACTTTCAATCTCATCTGAGACCAACGCGTCTGAATTCTCTTCAGCCTGTTCCAACGGGCTTTCTGCCGCGAAAGAAGCCACAGCATAAAACAGCATGATTGCTGCCGCGATCTGTCTAAGTTTCATCAGTCCTCCAGATAGCGCGCTATGCGGAATCCGACATCATCTCTGGGTTCTTCCCCAAAGTCCCGGAACGACAAACGCATCTCCGTGATTGCACCATGCGCCCAGCTGGAGCCCCTGATGGTATGGAACTGACCGAGTTCCGGTCCCTTCGGGTCGATTTCCGGGCCACCAACGCGACCAACCGCGCCGTAGTAGTCATGCACCCATTCCGACACGTTACCGGCCATATCAAAGATACCGTACTGATTGGCCTGAAAAGACGCTACCGGCGCAGTAGCGAAGTAGCCGTCGTCATAATCAAACATCACTTCACCGAGGTAGGCCCGGACCGTAATGTCCGCAAAGTTTCCGGCATTTTCGGGTGGCGGAAGCCGCTCACCCCACGGGTATTTCAGAACATTTCCACTGCCATCAGTCCGAGCAACCCATGCCCACTCTGCCTCGGTTGGCAGCCGATAACCGGTCGCATCAGGGTTAAAACCAACCACTTCTTCCCCCTCCGTCCGGTAGAAAAGCGGCAGACCTTCCTGCTCGCTCAGCCAGTTGCAGTATAGCGCTGCCTGCGTCCAGCTGATCTGAACTGCCGGTTGAGCTTCGTTATCCAGAGTCAATCCCTGAATGGTCCCGGAAGAATGCTCACTGTCATAGCGCCTGAACTCAGAGTTGGTGACTTCTTGATAAGACAAATAGAATGGGCGTTCCAGTTTGACTTCGCGAAGATTTTCATTAGGCCGGCGGCCCGCTTCCCGTCGGGACGCTCCCATACTAAAAGAACCGGGATAGAACAGCTTGAGGCTTTGCCCTGCCACTGTCGAGATTTCCGGCTTGATCTGTTCCAGGCGAGCCTGCTCCAGCGATTTTAATGTGACCCTGATTGCCTGCTCGAGGCCGGGTCTTGAGGTAAATGCGGTGTTATAGGGCACATATCCTTCTTTGCGTATCTCGATCTGCTGGTTTACTGCCATGAGCTCGAGCCTCTGGTTAGCGGGCCCCATCAGCTCCCCATTCACGTAGAGCTCGGCGTCTGGGGGATCTGCGATGATGCTGACGCTGGCCAGAACAGGACTGAGGCTGACCGTCACCTCGCTCTCCTGGTCGGGCTCAGTGCGCACCGTTGTCGTCGACGACTCATAGCCGTCTTTAAAAAAAGTAATCTGATGATCTTCAGCGGGTGCCAGCGCCACTTCAAGAGGGGTCTGACCCTGAAAGGTGCCGCCTATCGTGACACTGGCAGCGGTTGGATTGGAACGAATAAATACCAGACCATCGGCAGGCTCAAGAACAATGGTGGGCAAAACCATGTCCTCTCCGGCTGTTATTTCATACCCTTCCTGCCAGGCTTTGTGTCCGCTGAGTTTTAGAGTAATTTCCCTGAGACCCTGAATGATTTCCGCATTCAGAGGAGTTAGCCCCCTCAGCGCTCCGTCAATGATGACGTCCGCACCCGAAGGCACTGTCGTAAACGACAGGGTCGCCCATGCCGGCTCGAGGCTGGCGCTGAACTGCTGGCGGATGGACCGGCCCTCAACGGTAACCGGAAGCCCATAGTCCAGGTAGCGATCACTGCTGATAGTGAGCTGATGATCTCCCGGCTCGACCGACAGATCGGTCAAGGGTGTTAATCCAACGTCAACACCATCTATCCTCACCCGCGCACCGGTCACATTTTCAGTATCGATACTTACCAGGCCCGGTAATTTGCGCATATCAAACGGGTGGGTTTGCGACTGCTCACTGCCCACGATCAGCTGGGTCGCTGTATCATAGTAACCCTCATTCTTCAGCATCAAGCGGTAGGTACCACTGCGCAATAGATAGCGGGGCCCAAGCTGCAGAGCGATCCCGCCGCTGATCTCAATTTCGGCAGAAGCCGGATTCACCTCGATGAAGACAGAGCGGGCGGTGAGCACAAAAAACCCGGCCGCAGACGACAGCACGGAGAAGACAAGCACAACCGCGTGAAACCACCTGAACCGGTAGCTGAAGCGCCTTGTCGTTTCCTGATTGGGCGTAAAGTCGATCGGTACTATGGGATCAAGTGATCGGTTTGCCCCGGCTGATTTTTCCACTTCAGTCACAGCATCTTCACCTGTTGGTCGTCACTACGCGCTCATCACACTGCACCACGACGGCATCCGGCGTTTGACCAAACCCTACCGTAAATTCCTCGCGGACATCCCGGTAGCCTGGTCGCCTGCCAACTGCCACATAATTGCCGGGCTTGAGATCCATCGTCATCTCTGAAAATACGCCGAGCGTTCCGATTCGAAGCAGCGTGACTTCGGTAAACGTATCTGACAGGAACACAATGCGAACGGGCACCTGAGAATTCTCCAGCAACGCCTGCAGCTCATCGAGCTGTGAAGACAGCAATGGCCCCGGCTCCCCAATGTCTCGCCCAATGAAGTAATAGCGAAGGGTTTCTTCGTAAACGGCCTGGTCTGAAAAGCGCTCAGGCGATTCAATGGCGGTAACCAGCAGCTGGTCCAGCGTCATGCGCTGATTTGCCAGCTCTCTCCCCTCCTGGGCAAAGAGTAAATTGCCATCAATGGCAATCACCTGATCATAGGCAGCCACTGCATCACTCCAGCGCTCATCGGCCTCGGCTGAGGAGATGTCTATCCGCAGTCGGGCAATTTGCGCATTCGCAACCTCGGTCTCGGTTTGCCGGATAGCGGCCTCAGCTTCCTGCACGTTGATACCCATGGCAGCGGCGCGCTGAAATGCAGCGATGGCTGATTCGGGATCATCAGCCTGAAGCAGCAAGTAACCTTCAGACATGATTTGGGAAAATTCATTTTCTCGAATTTCAGCATCGACCTCTGCGATTGCCAGCGGCGCAGTCTCATTATAGGGGTCAAGACTCACTATTTCTTGCAAAAGGCTTCTGGCGGCCTCGAGATCGCTATTTTCCCGCAGCTCTTCTGCCTGTTGCATTAACAACTGCACCTGATCCAAAGTTCTTGCTCGCGCCAGGCCGATCTGAGCGGCTTCGCTGTCCGGATCCAGAACCAGCGCCAGTGAATATCGGTCTTGAGCAAGCTGAGAAATTCCATCAGCAAGGGCGTTGTCACCGTCAATGAGGGTTTGTGCCAGCACCTCGGGTATCCGCGCCAGAAGCTCTGCCAGCACATTATTCCCTTCACTGTAAGAGCTTATGGCGAGCTCAAAATCTTGCGTCCGGTAATACTCATCACCGATGGATGCAATCTCCAGCGCGGCGTCATAGTCTTCTTCCCCCCAGGACGCCACTTCTAGGGCATCCAGCTGACCCTGCTTTTCCAGCAGTTCCGCCAGGACATCCTGAGCTTGTTTGCGCCTGATGGACCGCTGCGCCTCTTCGAACGGGGAAACCGCGGCCGCCTGCTGAGACGGCGCGGAAGCGACCGGCTGAGTGGCTTCCTCGATTCTACGTTCCAGCGGAAGCTCGTATTCAGACACCACGCTTGGCAGGACAAATACGACCGCCAGAGCCACGACCACCAGAAAACCGAGACCGAACCACATGGCTGCACTGGGCTTCTGACGCTGCTGAGGAGCCACCTGTCTGGCGTAAACGCCGGCGTCATCGCCTTCCAGAGCCATAGGCTCTGTCTTTTCAGTTGCGTCTGCGGACATGTCTTTTCTACAAAGGACTCAGAAGAATGCGGAAATTTGCGATCAGAGCTCGCCCATCTCGGCCGCGTAGAGATCTGCCAGAATGTCGCGCCATTGTCCGTACTGCTCCTCTACCGAACCGCTCAGCGTGATCGTGCGATCATCAAGATTGATGACTTGAGGAGCCACTGCGTTCTCCAGAGACTCACCCAGTTCCTCCAGGGCCTGCATGTGAATACGGGCCTCGGCCTGCTTGTCGAATCCGCTTTTTACCAGGAACGCGCCCGCGCCGACAGCGGTGGCGCCACCGGCCTGTGTTGCCCAATTACCGCCGTTGCTGGCTGCAGCGATGCCGCCAACAACAGCCGCTGCCCCCGCAATGAAGCGACGTCTTGCCGAGGCCTCTAGCTCCCTCAGCGTGATGGTTTCCTGATAGCTCTGCTCTCTCCACGAGTCGTAGGGCAGACGCATCTGTCTGACATAGGTCGCGAAGTAATCCTGAACCGTATCGATGAACATGAAGTCGCGCTCGCGGATGCTGCGAATTCGACCCAACAGAGGGTCGTTATCAGCGGGCAACGCAGTGAGCTGGTACTCTCCGTTTCTGTCTCTGGCGAGATAATTCCCGAAAGCGTCATCAGAGAAACGCTGCGCGAAGAGCAGCTCAGAGACTGTTCTGATTTCCTGCACCTCCGAAGCCTCAATGTTTCGTTGCCGGTAAGCCAGCAGGTCGTTCGCAATCTTGTTGTAGATCGCCTGAAACGGATCGTTCTTCTGGCGATTCTGGGGGTCATAGCTAAACTGGCTGATGACTTCTTCATATTCGTCGGTGTACCAGTGACGCCCACGAGAATCATTGACTTCCACTCTTATAATCATCGCCTCGCCATTGGACCTCAGGATCGTCCCATTGACCTTTACATCCATCGGGCTTTCGCTGTTCGGCATGACGCGAACGATGCCCCAGTTTGCGGATCGCTGCAGGGTCTCTGCTAACAGGTACGGCGCATAGCGGGATTCCGCAACACGGATTTCGGGGTTCGCGGTGTCTTCATCATCCCCCAGGTACTCATCGATGCCGGGGTCGAACAGCGAAACACCCACGTCCAGCAAAAAGTCCTCGGGCACATCCTGACTGTCCTGAACTACCGGCGTGTAGCTGGTTGTCTTTACGGTGTGGGTTGCGCAGGCACTCACCAGAAATGCCAGGGCCAACGTGAATACTGCTTGCCTATATTGCAAAATCATTGATCGTCACCAATACCTGTGTAATTTCGATATTCTTCCCAGAGGGCTTCCCGCAATTCGGGGTCAGGCTCGGTCATCGCCGCCTCACGCAGCTGTCGGGCCACCACATCATCATCACGGCCACTGGGAATGTCTTCCGGCGGCGGAAAGGTCTCCTGTGGCTCTCCACTTGAGGTCGATGGACTTCCCACAGCCGCCACGGCGCCAGCTGTTGCTGCAGAGGCCTCTTCTATGGTCTGAGGTTGTCGCTGACCACCAGCGGCGCCGCCGCTGCCACCGCCACCTCCTATGGCTACTGATCCTGCGGCATTGCTCTCGTTCTGGGCACGCTCGCGCTCTCCGAGAATGAACCCGTCGAAGGTTTCGTATCCCCGACGCAGACGCTCGTCCAGCACAGCGGCGCGCTCAGCGGCCGTCATACTGCCCGTACCGCTTTGACCTGTTGGATCTATTGATGCACCAGACGCACCAGAAGGCAGAGAATCTAGCCCATAATCACCACCAGGTCTTCTCAAAGTGCCGCTTGAAGACCCTGAATTCCCACCTGCGCCTCCATTCGCGGCGCCAGTCGAGGTGTCTCTTTCTTCACCGCCACCACCGGCTCCCCCGGCTGGCAGTCGCGCTGACGTACCGGCTGCCTGGCCGGGCCCTTGTGCGGTGTTCTCGCGCGCGAGGTCTCCGGAGCCTGAGGAAGAGATCGCCCCGTTGCCATCGTCTGAACCCGAATCAGCAACCCCAATTTCCCCACTTGACCCAACATTTCTGTCATTTTGGCTGTCTTGATCCTGCGATCCTGCCCCGGGAAAGTATGCAGTAGGAAGATTTCCCCCACTTTGGCTGTTATCGGCAGAGGCCCCGCTGCTTTGGCTGGACGCCGCCGGCGCGCTGGACTGACTGCCACTGCGGCTTGACCGCTGGGATTGCTGTCCTGCGCTAGCGGGCGACGGTATTGAGGGCCGCGAGCCACTCTGGGCCGTTGACGGACTGGACGGAGCAGGCATACTCGGGGCGCTGCTCGATGAAGAGCTCGACGAACTCGGCATCGGCATGCTGGCGCTGGATTGGCTACTCTGGCTCATCGAGCTCTGGCAGGCCATCAGCAACGTCCCCAGCAGGGCGAGAACAGCCAGTCTGAACAATTTCATAGGTCCCCTCATCGTGCGCTATCAAAACCTCTGATGCCACACCACCATTAATACCATTTTTTACGAATTAGAGCAGAAAAACCATCGGCAGACACATTGGCGTGACTCAAGCCAGTCTTCGGCCGAAGTGGTGCTTATCAGTCAGGGTGGCCCTTAGCTCCTTAATACTGGCTTAACCACATGAGGAGACAGCCTTGAGCCAAACGCTAACGAGCTGTAGTTAGTACCAATATCGGAATCTGAAGCGGTTATCTTCAGTGGCCACAGGAACACCATCCTGCAGCACCGGCCGAAAAACAAAACTTCTGAGCGCTCGCCCGACGCTGCCGAATTGGATAATGTTCTGCGGATTCTCATCAGACAACACACTAACCCTCCTCACAGAGCCGTTACGCGTCACAGTGAACGAGAGATCAACGAAACCCTCTGTCAATGATTCGGGCCCCTTACCCAACGCCCGTCGGTCCACCATACGCGGCTCGGTAATGATCAGCGGAATCGCGACCACTGTGCCAAAAAGGCTTTGCTGAAGGGCCTCTGAGTTTTCCTCATCTGCGAGCAGTTGCCAGGCAGACAGATAGAGTTCGTCAGCAGCTCTGCGCTGCGCGTAAAGCAGGTACCAATCAGCCAGTTCCGCGATCGACTCCGCAAGCGCGTAGACATCTTCCTGCTCCTGACGGAAGCTGATGATGGACCGGAGCGCTTCCTCACCGGCGATGAATCCAGCGGGTTGCGAGGGCAACCGCTCGTTAATCATCGCCGCCAGAACGGCCCGATCGCCACGAAAGTCCGAATTTTCGAGTTCGCTGATCAGCTGCGGATTCCGCGCCACCTGATAGGCAGAATGCACGATGTTACGCAGATAGGGAATATACCTAGCGTCACTGCGGCCATAGTGGAACTCAACCAACCTGGCAGCCGCATTAAATAACAATTGTGCGGCGCTCAATCTCAGTCCCAGCGTGTCACCCAGACCAATTCCGAATGCCTGCATGTTCCATTCCCCTAGCTGCTGCAGCGCGGGAATGATCCTGGGGTCATTGGGTCCATAGATACGCTGTTGAATATAGAACAGGTAACTCTGGTATAGATCGACTTCCGCCCACTGCGCCAGCGCCGAATGACTGTTAATCATATTCTGCACAATGGGAATTTGATCAACGGTATTCAAACCCGCATTCACCCGGGTCACGTGCATCGCACGATCGAAAGACCTCAGCGCAGCAAGATGGTCACCCTGGCTCTGATGTACGTTCCCAATCGCCGTCAGCTGTTCGACCAGATCAGGGCTCCAGGCGCCGCCGGCGTTCTCGGTTCGCTCAATCAGGTCACGATATTCCAGCAGCGTTTGTTCCTGCTGGTCTGACGGGGCATTTGTGCTTGCGGCAGTGCTCCGGTCAAGCGCCGGAAAAACAGGATCCTGATCATCAATGACAGGCTGCGGCAGATCGATGAAAACGGCCCGGGGCAAGGGGCGCCCGGAATCCGGCTCAGCCTGCTCAGTGCCGGAGGCTTCCTGCCCACAAGCTGTCTCAACCAGTGCAAGCCAGGCACTCAAGACCCAAACAATCAAGTTGGCATTTTTCGAATCGAACATTCTCTGGGAGATTCCAGCTAAATAGGCCGCACATCAATGCTTGTTGGTTTGGATTGACTACCAGGGCTGCAGATTTGTCCAGACTGGCACGTCGCTTCGTTTTTATAAAGCACCAAATAAGCGCTGTAAACAATCCCGCTGCGATTCACCTGAAACCGGCAGGCCATACGTTTATTGGTAGTTCTGCGTACGCGACAGGCGCAGATTACCCAGGGCGTCGATCTCGGCAAACCAATGCTTTGCAACATAAACGGTCGCTGAGTATTCAGCGATCACACACGGACCGGCAAGTTGTTGCCCCAAAGCCAGTAACTCCCGGGGGAACGCGGGAATGTTATCTGCTTCAGATGTCAGATTCTGCTCGATCAGCTTGGCCGGATGTTTGCCCACTACCGTTTCGGAAGGCAGCTGAATCGGCTCAGAGACTTCCCTGACATCAACACATATATTCACCAGCTCGACACTGCTGCCAAGCGAATATCCATAGCGACGCTCATGAAGCGCCCTGAATGCTGCAAGCGACTCAGTAGGCCCCTGCCATGGAACATTGAGCGTATAGGACTGGCCTTTGTAGCGGAGATCGATGCTGCGCTTGCAGACCAACTCGCCAATGGATTCCCCTTCGGCGGTCAATTCCTCGGTCGCCCGGTTCTCCAGATCTTCCATTGCTGCTTGGAGCGCGGTGATTTCGATTCCATCGATCGCAACGCCGAGCGTTCGGGTTAGCTGGCGGCCACGGGACGCCATCAACATTCCGAGGGCGGAGAGCACACCGCCCCGGGCGGGCACCAGTGCCTGATGCATGCGCATCGCCTCTGCCAAGGCACAAACGTGAAGACCTCCCGCGCCACCAAAACTAGCCAGCACAAAATCAGTCGGATCATAACCCCGATTAACCGAGATCTCCCTGATTGCCCTGGCCATATGCTCATTGGCAATGCTGATAATGCCGGCAGCCGTTTCTTCAACGGACAGCGCAATTACCTGCGCCAGAGCTCCAACCGCATTTCTGGCCTTCGCCACGCTAAGTTCAAGGCCTCCAGCGAGTCTTGCGCCTGGAACAAGCCTGCCCAACACCAGATTTGCATCCGTGACGGTGGCGTGATGCCCTCCCAAATCATAACAGGCAGGGCCGGGATCTGCGCCGGCCGACCTCGGGCCCACCTGCAGCATGCCGCCCTGATCAACATAAGCGATCGATCCACCGCCCGCGCCGATTGTGTGCATATCAACCATGGGGACCGCCACGGGATAAGTACCGATATAACCTTCTGAGGTCGTTGCAATCTCGCCATCGAGTAAGGCGACATCCGTCGATGTTCCCCCCATATCGAAACTGATGATCTTACTGACATCGGCTTGCTCTCCCAGAGTCTTCATTGCAATCAGCCCGCCAGCCGGACCGGAAAGCAATAATCTCACCGCTGACTCTGCCGCCGTTCCAGCATCTAAGGTTTCGCCATTGGACTGCATGATCCTCAGAGAACAACGATTCATCGACGCCCTGAGCCGGGACAGATAACCGGAGACAACCGGCCCAAGCGAGGCGTTGAGCCAGGTCGCTATGCCCCGTTCATACTCCTTATAAACTGGCAAAACTGCAGAGGAGCGGCTCACAAAAACGGGAAGTCCCGAGTCGGTGATGGCTTTTTCAATCGCCACTTCTGAAGAATCGTCCAGAAAAGAAAACAGCAGATTAATCGCCACAGCCTCAGGCGCGAGATCCTTAATCCTGACCACCAGATCCTGAAGCTCTTCCGGAGTTAAGGTCTCGAGTACTTTGCCCTCGGCCGACATCCGACCTCCAGTTTCCAGACAGTAAGCAGAAGGCACTGGAGTACTCTGCGTAGGAAACTCCAGCGCATAAAGCGCTGGTCGCGTTTGCCGGCCAAGCTTCAGAGTATCGCCAAAACCATAGTTGGTGACATAGGCAGTCGGTGCATTTTTGCCTTCCAGAGCAGCATTGGTGGCAACTGTGCTGCCATGAATAATGTGCAACGTGCCCCTTTCTGCTGCTCCTGAAAGGCCCATAGCCTCGATGCCCGCCTGAATTGCCTGTTCAGGGGCAGCAGGAGTAGACAAGGTCTTGTGGACCTCAACTTCTACCGTTTTACCGAAACGCAGACAAACAAAGTCAGTAAATGTTCCGCCGGCGTCAATACCGAGAAGAATCTTGTCAGTTAGCAATCGATTTTTAATTCCGCTACTTTCTTCCCCCAATTATACCTGTTGTAATTCAGCACAACTAATCAAAGCCAAATCGAGACCCAGTGTGCCAGAACTTCCTGAAGTTGAAACAACGCGACGCGGCATCATTGATCACATAAAAGACAAGAAAATCGAACAGGTGCTCGTCCGCCAAAGAGCGCTGCGATGGCCTGTCCCGGAGGACCTGCCCGCCACATTGAGCGGTCAATCAATCTACGATGTTCAGCGACGCGCCAAGTATCTGTTATTGCGCACCCGTTTAGGCACCCTGCTAATTCATCTGGGCATGTCAGGGAGCCTGCGAGTCCTTAACCATGAAGTGCCACCCGGCAAACATGACCATATTGATCTGATATTTGACGGTAACATCTGTTTGCGCTACACAGACCCCAGGCGCTTTGGTTCCTTCCTATGGCAGGAGGGAGATCCAAACGGTCACCAGCTGCTGAGCAGTCTAGGTCCGGAACCACTGACTGAATCATTCCATGGAGATTACCTATTTCAGGCTAGCAGAAACCGTAATGCTCCCGTCAAAAGTTTCATCATGGACAATCGCATTGTGGTTGGGGTGGGAAACATTTACGCAAATGAGGCACTGTTTCTAAGCGGTATACACCCGAAGCGTGCGGCTGGTCGGATTGGTCGCTGCCGCTACGACCGCCTCGCCGCCAAAATCAAACATATTCTAAGCAAAGCGATAGAAGTTGGCGGGACTACCCTTCGAGACTTCACCAACAGCAGTGGAAACCCGGGGTATTTTAAACAGTCCCTGCAGGTGTATGGACGCGGGAATGAAGCCTGTAAGACTTGTCATACGTCGCTGAAAGAAATTCGTCTGGGCCAGCGCAGCACCGTCTATTGCCCGCAATGCCAAAACTAGTCGGCTGAAATTTCCCGGGCAACGGCAGGGTGGACAAATTTGGAGATGTCCCCGCCATACGAGGCAATCTCTCTCACCAACGTGGATGAGATGTAAGACAGATGCTCTGCAGGAGCAAGAAACACCGTTTCGATTTCAGGCTCCAAGACTCTGTTCATGCCAACTAGCTGGAATTCGTACTCAAAGTCTGCAACCGTGCGCAAGCCCCGCAGGATAATATTTGTGCCACAAGATTTGACGAACTCCGTAAGCAGAGAGTCAAAAGCCTGTACGCTCACATTATCGAGATGGCCGAGCACCTCCTGCGCGAGGGCAACCCGGCGGTCCGTAGTCATCGTATTGTTTTTCTGAGCGTTGGTCCCGACTGCAACTACTACATGGTCGAATAACCTCGAAGCACGCTCCACGAGGTCAGTGTGACCGTTAGTGATCGGGTTAAACGTGCCGGGATATACAGCGATCTTCATCGGACTGCCTCTATCGAAGAATCGCTAGTTTAGCGAAATGCGGTAGACCACTCAATTAGTCGTGCAGAAAGCGCAAGATCCGATGCTCCAGCCAGTTAGAGTTTCTGCCGCTCACAAATCCGACATGCCCCCCTTTGGCGCTCAATTCCAACCGAGTTGAGGCAGAAAGTTGTCTAGGATCAGGTAACGCTGCCAGAGGAATAAGCGGATCGTCGCTGGCCTGAATCAACAGTGTCGGAACAGCTATACCCGTTAAAAAATGGATGCTGCTGCAGCGTTCATAATACTCGCTCGCGTTGCGAAAGCCGTGCAAAGGGGCCGTAATGGCTTCGTCGAAATCTAGAATGCTGCTGACATGAGACATATCACCCAGTTCTGACAAAAGATCAAAATCGGCAGCGCCGGCCTGCTTGAACGCCTGACGCTTAGCTAGGAAATCACTCAGCAGTCGCCTAGTAAAGTAACCGCTATAAAGCCGGGCTGCACCAGACAACATGGCTTGAGAACATAGGCCTAGTGTGAAGGGCGTTGATACGGCCACTGCGCGATTGATCATAGCGTAGTCGCGTCCTTCTCCGAGCCACTTCAACAGCACATTGCCGCCAAGTGAATAACCCACTAGTGAGATGGCATCCGGGTTGAACGTCTCGATGACAGCGTTTAACACTTCCTGGAGATCGTCAGAAACGCCAGAGTGATAGGCTCTCCCCCGGCGATTAAGTTCTCCGCTGCAACCGCGAAAGTTCATCGCTACACTACTGTATCCTTCTTTCGACAAGTGCCGCTGCAGGGACAATATGTAGGATGAAGAGGAACTTCCACATAAGCCGTGCAGAAGAACCACCAGAGCGCGTTGACGTGCAGCATCCATCTGAGAGGCCGACAAAAAGTCAACATCTATGAAATCTCCATCTTCAAGATCGACCCTGTTACGGACATGCTCAACCGTCTCTGCGCCCGAAAATTTACGCCAGAGTGTTTGACTGTGGCCTTCCGGCAGCCACCATGCTGGCACGAATGTCTCTTCTGTGGTGTCAGGTCGCATTTTTGTGTTTTAAGCCGGACGTTCCTGGCATTGATAATACGGACTAGGGTGCTCCGGGAACAAGATATAGTCCAAAGTGAACCCTACCCGCGCAATTGTTTTTAATTTCCGACCAGCCAGATGGCAGTTTTGTGCTATCGATTTCCTGATCGTGTTCCAGATAGACTTTTGCATCTTCAGCAAGCTTCTGACTATCCGATAGGTTGGCGCAGCAGTCATAAAGAAGGTTACCGGCGAAAGGGGGGTCAATAAAAGCAACGTCAAAAGGGTCGCTCGCCACTTCACTGATCAGCCACTGACGGGCTTCTGACTGAATCACCCGGGCATTGGTGAAACCCAACTTGGCTGCGTTGTCCCTTAAATTCATGGCGACGCTTTTATTGGTCTCCAGCAAAGTTGCTGCCCGAGCGCCTCTTGACAGTGATTCAAAGCCAAGAGCACCACTACCGGCGAATAGATCGAGGCAATTGGTGCCGGCAATATGCGGCTCAAGCCAGTTAAACAAGGTCTCGCGAATCCGGTTACCGGTAGGCCGCATACCGTCGCTGGTCGGAAATCTAATGATCCGGCGTCGGTGGCTGCCCCCGATAATTCTTAATTGATTGTGACCAGACATAGCGTTAGCGAAACTGAGTTGCATTGGATAATAAGCAAATCTCTGTTTATCCGCACCCCCGTCAGCTGATAGCTGTGACAGTGCAAGATATCCAATGGTGGTGATAGCATAGCGCGCTGTTATCGAATCCGCAGAAGCGACTGATATGTTTGGCAGAAGCAAGCCCACCCACTCGAAAGAACCAGCAAAGGCTAAGGAAGCTGCCAGCTATGCAGAGGGCGCTATCTTTGCCCGCCTAAAAAACGGACTGTCCAAAACTCGCGGTCGCGTCACGGCCGGAGTACAGACGCTAGTGCTGGGAGATAAGGCTATAGATCAGGCTGTGCTGGATGA
>JASMER010000139.1 GCA_030752195.1 Gammaproteobacteria bacterium | reverse complement strand
CCTGTTGCAGAAGCATGGAAAGCCCAACGCCGTATTTACCGATGTCGGTAGTGTGAAATCCCATGTTCTGGCCAGCCTCATTGACTGCGACGCCAGGCTTTCAGCTCGATTCGTGCCCGGACATCCGATAGCAGGTTCGGAAAAAAGTGGATATGTTTCGGCAAAATCGCAGTTGTTCGAGGGACGCCGAGTCATACTGACCCCGCACGTGGACAACACAGCTTCAGCAGTGGCGGAAATTCATCTCATGTGGCGCGCTCTGGGCGCAGAGGTCGTAGGAATGGCCCCTGCGAGACATGATGAAGTGCTTGCGGCAACAAGTCATCTTCCCCATCTGCTGGCCTTTTCAATCGTTGATCTGCTGATTAGTCAAGATGCTAGCAAAGAGCTGTTTCGCTATGCGGCAGGGGGATTTGCCGATTTCAGCCGAATCGCCTCGAGCAATGCGCAGATGTGGTCGGATATTGCCGTCGCCAACGCGGACGCAACAGTGGCAATTTTGACTCAGTACATCGAGCATCTCGATGAGTTAAAGCGATTAATCGTGCGTCGGCAGAGCCAAGATTTAAAGTACCTCTTCCAGCGGGCTAAAACCACAAGGGATAAATTTTTCGTTCATCATCCGGACTTAGCACGAGCAACGCCAATGACTAATGACGCGAAAAGCTATCGGCTCAGGCCTGGTGGCACAATCTTCGGTGCCCTCAGGGTCCCGGGAGATAAATCGATGTCACACAGAGCTGTAATCTTTGGCTCGCTTGCAAAGGGCGTGACTCGGGTGCAGGGTTTCCTTGAGGGCGAGGATGCCATGAATACCGTGGCAGCTTTCAGGGAGATGGGAGTCACAATCGTCGGGCCAGATTCTGGAAAACTAACCATATACGGTGTTGGCATGCAGGGGCTGAAAGCGCCCCGCGCTCCCCTTTACATGGGAAACAGCGGTACGGCCTTACGATTATTAGCGGGGCTTCTGGCGGCTCAGCCATTTGAGTCTCGTCTGACCGGCGATGAATCGCTTAGCGCACGACCTATGGGTCGGATAGTGAAGCCCCTGGCAGACATGGGCGCGACTATCGAGATGACTGCCGCAGGCACTTCGCCGTTGCATATCAGGGGCGCTGATTTGAAGGGTATTGACTATGACATGCCAGTCGCCAGTGCTCAGGTTAAGTCCAGTTTGCTCTTGGCTGGACTTTTTGCTGAAGGGACAACCCGGATAACTGAACCGGCGATCTGTCGGGATCATACTGAGCGGATGTTACGCGGCTTTGGTTATGAGCTTGAGGGAGGTTATCCGGAATCGGAAGTCTCGCTGTACGGTGGCGGCACCCTGCGAGCTTCAAGTATCGATGTTCCAGCGGATATCTCTTCTGCCGCCTTCTTTCTTGTGGCAGCGGCCATTACACCAGGGGCGCGGTTGACCCTCCATCATGTAGGGGTCAATCCGACACGAACAGGAGTGCTAGAGATTCTCAGGCAAATGGGCGCTGAGCTGAGTCTCGAAAATGAATGTGAGGTGGGCGGTGAGCCAGTAGCTGACCTCAGTATCCGCTACGCCCCGTTAGCCGGAATCGAGATCGATCCCGCCTTGGTGCCTCTCGCGATAGATGAGTTTCCGGCGCTGTTCGTGGCCGCGGCTTGCGCTGACGGAAGAACAGTGCTTCGTGGCGCTGAGGAGTTGAGGGTAAAGGAGAGCGACCGCATCGAGGTCATGGCGACCGGATTGCGACAACTGGGGATCAGCGTGGAGACCTTCGAAGACGGTATTGCCATTGAGGGTGCGTCAGCACTTGGTGGAGCGACAATTGACAGCCACGGAGACCACCGAATTGCGATGGCATTTGCCGTGGCGTCTCTACGAGCAGAATCCGAAATCACTGTCCAACAGTGCCAAAACGTGGCGACTTCATTTCCCGGTTTTGTGGCTTTGGCAGCTGAAGCAGGCCTCAATATAGAAGAGATAGCTGATTGAATAATGAAGTAATTCCAGTTATTGCAATCGATGGGCCTTCGGCGACCGGCAAAGGAACACTGGCGGCCTCGCTCGCGGCTCATCTGGGCTTCCATCTGCTTGACAGTGGATCGCTGTACCGAGTTCTGGGTGTGGCAGTCGCCAGAGCAGGATTAAGCCTCGACCATCCCGAAGTGATTGCGCAAGTTGCTCGAAATCTAGATATTCAATTTGGTCTGCATGGATCCGGCAGCGTTGCGCTTGACGGAGAGGATGTCTCAATTGTGATTCGAACCGACCTTGGCAGTGATATGGCTTCTAAAGTGGGCGCTATACCGGCCGCGCGGGGAGCGCTGCTCGACCGACAACTGGCTTTTCGGCAAAGCCCCGGCTTGGTTGCGGACGGCAGAGATATGGGAACGGTTGTGTTTCCCGACGCCAGAGTGAAGTTTTTTTTGACTGCTAGTACAGAGGCGCGCGCGCAAAGGCGCTATAAGCAGTTGTTAGATAAGGGAATTGATGCTATATTCCCGGCCCTTTTGCGAGAGCTCGATGAGCGCGATAAGCGCGATTATAAACGCTCGGCTTCTCCGATGCAGCCTGCCAGCGATGCAATCTTGATTGACACCACAGAGCTAGACCGCTCTGAAGTCATGGAGCAGGCTCTCAAATGGGTTACGGTAGCGCTCGGGCGCGAACGCTAACCAATTTTCGCAAGGCTATTTTGGTATCTCCGCTTTACCTCTCCCAGTCTGGTGCGCGGCGATGTTTTTATAACGACCCCTTGGTGGCTGGGCCACGGGAACAGTTAACAAGCTTTTTAAAATCTGTGAAAATGCTTGTAACTTATTGAAAAGTGGAAAAATGATGAGCGAGAATTTTGCTGAACTATTTGAACAAAGCCTAAAGCAAGTCGACATGACGCCCGGTGCTATTGTTACCGGAACCGTTATTGACATAGACAGTGATTGGGTCACCGTTCATGCTGGGTTGAAATCGGAGGGGGTCATACCCCGCAATCAGTTCCTGGACGAGCAGGGAAATCTCGCTCTGGCAGTGGGCGACGAAGTCAAAGTCGCTCTGGAGACAGTGGAAGATGGCTTCGGAGAAACCCGTTTATCGCGGGAGAAGGCGAAACGCGCCGAGTCCTGGATGGAGTTGGAAGCCGCTCATGAAAAAAACGATATAGTTACTGGAGTGATCAATGGCAAAGTCAAAGGTGGATTCACTGTTGATCTTAACAACATCAGGGCGTTCTTGCCGGGCTCATTGGTCGATGTACGACCGGTGCGTGATACGTTGCATCTCGAAGGACAGGAGCTTGAGTTTCGCCTGATTAAGCTGGACCGTAAGCGAAATAACGTGGTGGTTTCGCGCCGCGCAGTGCTGGAGTCGGTCAGCAGCGAAGAACGTGATGCGTTGCTCGAAAAACTGCAGGAAGGCATGTCGGTGAAGGGCATCGTCAAGAATCTTACTGACTATGGTGCGTTTGTTGATCTCGGGGGCGTAGACGGCTTGTTGCACATCACAGACATGTCGTGGAAGCGGATCAAGCACCCGAGCGAAATTGTCAACGTTGGTGACGAGCTAGATGTAAAAGTGCTCAAATACGACCGCGAGCGCAATCGCGTCTCCCTGGGTCTCAAGCAGCTGGGGGAGGATCCTTGGATCGCTATCAAGGCCCGCTACCCGGAGCATTCAAGAGTAAAGGCAGTGGTGACCAATCTGACCGATTACGGCTGTTTTGCCGAACTTGAAGAAGGGGTGGAAGGCCTGGTTCACGTGTCAGAAATGGACTGGACAAACAAAAACATCCATCCATCCAAGGTAGTCCAGTTAGGCGATGAGATCGACGTCATGGTGCTGGACATCGATGAAGAGCGCCGCCGAATCTCGCTCGGTATCAAGCAATGTTTTCAAAATCCCTGGGACGGTTTTGCCGAAAGGTTCCAAAAAGGCGACAAGATTTCTGGCAGCATTAAATCAATCACCGATTTCGGTATTTTCATTGGTCTTGACGGCAACATCGACGGACTCGTTCACCTTTCTGACATTTCGTGGGATGAGGAAGGCGAAGAGGCCGTTCGCAGCTACACCAAGGGCGACGAAATTGAGACGGTCATCCTGTCGATAGACCCAGAGCGCGAGAGAATCTCACTCGGTATCAAGCAGCTGGAAGAGGATCCTTTTATGGACTACGTCGGTCATGTCGAAAAAGGCAGCATCGTAAAAGGCAATGTTGTGTCGGTGGACGCAAAGTCTGCAGTTCTGCACTTGGCTGAAGGGGTCGAAGGCATTCTGCGTGCATCGGAAATCAGTCGCGACAAGGTAGAGGATGCTCGTAATGCATTGAAGGAAGGTGATGAGGTCGAGGTTAAAGTGGTCAGTGTTGACCGGAAAAACCGAGCACTAAGCCTGTCTATCAAAGCGATCGAAATCGATGATGAAAAAGCAGCGATTAAGGAGCATAAGAAGTCCGATGCCGCTGACGTCTCACCGGGAACCATCGGTGACTTAATCAAGGCTGAAATGGATAAAAACTAGTTGTTACAAAGGTTTACGTTCTGATAGTCTAGGAGTAAATCGCCGCATGCGACAGCAGGGTCGGTTTCCGAGGCAGGAGGATGACAATGACGAAGTCTGAGCTGATTGATCGCATCGCGGAAAAACAAACTCAGTTATCCTCCAAGGACGTCGAGTTGGCGGTAAAAGCAGTACTTGAATACATGTCTCAGGTTCTGTCTGACGGCGGCCGCATCGAAATTCGGGGTTTCG
>JASMER010000138.1:243-4732 GCA_030752195.1 Gammaproteobacteria bacterium | reverse complement strand
GTGTCGGCACACCAAAGCCACGCTTATATTCTTCCCTGACTTCACTGCCGGGGCTTTTGGGGGCCACCATTATGACTGTAAGATCATCGCGCACCCGCATACCCTCCTCGACAATGTTGAAACCGTGAGAGTAGGCCAGGCAAGCCCCTTGCTTCATCAGGGGCATCACCTGATTAACCACATCGCTGTGTTGCTTGTCGGGTGTGAGGTTCAACACCAGATCGGCGCCGGGTACCAGATCTTCATAGGTGCCTACCGCGAAGCCATTCTCAGTTGCATTTTTCCAAGAGGCTCTGCGTTCGGTGATGGCAGCGTCTCTCAAAGCGTAGGAGACATTCAGGCCGCTATCCCGCATATTCAGACCCTGATTTAAGCCTTGCGCTCCACAGCCGACGATAACAACAGATTTGCCTTTTAGCTTGTCAACGCCTCCGGCGAACTCGCCACGATCCATGAAACGACATTTTCCCAGCTGCTCCAGTTGGAGCCTCAACGGTAAGGTATTGAAGTAGTTCATGAGATTCTATCCTTCACATTGTCGAATCAGGGGAACAAGGCTGCGCAGTTTATAGCAATTGATCGAGGGGGTAAATTACAGAAAAATTTACATAACTGGATTGATAGAGCTGTATACTGTCACTGTTTTTATCCTTAGAGACAGCAATGCAAGATCCTAACGACGAACCGGAATTCGCGAGCACGGAAGCAGAGGATTCTCTTGGCCAAGAATTTAACTTACCTATAGATGAGCATGAAGAAGTAGTCTCAGAAGGTGGTAGACAAGTCAGGTTGCGCGGTGTTTATCTGTTGCCAAACTTATTAACTCTCGGCGCCTTGTTTGCCGGCTTCTATGCCATCATTGCTGGAATGTCTGGTAATTTTAATGAGGCGGGTTGGGCGATAGTCATAGCTGGAATCTGTGACGGTTTGGACGGAAGAATTGCAAGATTGACAAACTCTCAAAGTGCCTTTGGAGCTGAATTTGACAGCATGTCTGACATGGTGTGTTTTGGCGTGGCACCCTCACTCATTATCTTTAGTTGGGGGTTTGAATCGCTCGGTAATCTTGGTTGGGCTGCAAGTTTCATCTATGTGTCCTGCGCGGCCCTTAGGTTGGCTCGTTTCAATGTTCAATTAGGTACGGTTGATAAGCGTTTTTTTGTGGGCTTAGCGAGCCCAGTGGCGGCCGGTCTAGTAACTTTTGTACCGTGGGTGGCAGCTAAATATGACATAGAGGTTACCCCTTTTGTCTCATATTTAGCGGCAGTGCTTACAGTGTTTGTAGGTCTTTTGATGATTTCAAATTACCGTTATTACAGTTTCAAGCTTAAGGGAACAGTCCCATACATATTTTTCGTTTTTGCGGTCCTAGTTCTCGGGATAACTGCTCAAAGGCCTCACGAAGTTTTCTTGCTTACAACCATAGCATATGCTTCCTCCGGTCCAGCTACCTGGTTGTATCGACGGCAGTTTAAAGAACGCTCTGATGCGAGAAATTAATCTAAGCGATACAATAGGACGTATCGCGAGTTCGATCGCAAAGTTTCAGGAATGCGGAAATGTCAATCGGAGGCCGCCCCCAAGCGGTACGTTGAGTGAGTTACACTACTTAAATTTCAAGGCTGATTAAATGCTCATAAAAAAACCGTCAGATGTAAAATCCTCAGAAATCACCCCTGAAAACATCTATCGCAATCGTCGAGAGTTTATGAAAGAGACGGCAGCTCTGGCGCTTGGTGGTAGCTTGCTCGGTGGCGCTTCACCTGTGTTGGCGCAAGATGGCGATGCATTGAAGGCTCGCGCCCCAGAAGCGCTACGTTTAGCTGCGCCAGCACCATGGTGGGAGTCAAAATTTGCGGATATTGCTCCGGCGCCTGACCAGGAACCTTTCTTTACAGGTGAAACCCTTACGCCATATCGAGACGTGACCCGCTACAACAATTTCTACGAATTTGGTATGGATAAATCGGACCCGTCCTCGCGTTCTGGGTCATTTAAAACTGATCCGTGGGCGGTAGAAATCAGCGGAGAAGTTGCTAAGCCAGGCACATACGATCTAGAAGATATTCTGGGACCGATGCAATTTGAAGAACGCGTGTATCGCCTCCGCTGTGTTGAAGCCTGGTCGATGGTGATTCCTTGGATCGGCTTTCCGCTTGTTGATCTTATTAAGCGCTTTGAGCCTACCTCAAAAGCAAAATTCGTTGAGTTTGAGACTCTGGTAGATCCTGACACGATGCCGGGCGTCAACTCACGCTTTGCTATCGTCGACTGGCCATATCGTGAGGGACTGCGCATCGATGAAGCAACTCATCCCCTCACCTTTATGGCGGTGGGCTTATACGGAAGTTATTTGCCTGCCCAAAATGGAGCTCCAATGCGGCTCGTGGTTCCTTGGAAGTATGGGTTTAAAAGTATTAAGTCGATTGTACGCATTAATTTGCGGGAAACCATGCCAAATACGACTTGGAACGATCTGCAGTCGAATGAGTATGGTTTCTATGCTAATGTTAATCCTACGGTTCACCATCCACGCTGGCGTCAAGATATGGAACGGCGTCTGCCTCAAACGCTATTCAGCCGACAATACATAGAGACTCGGCTGTTTAATGGCTATGCCGATCAAGTGGAGTCCTTATATTCGGGTATGGATCTGGCGGCAAATTACTGAGTTTGGTGACTTCCCCGCTCCACCCCATGAGTAAGTGGTTGAAGCCCGCGGTATTTCTACTGGCGCTTGTGCCTCTGGCGTTGATGCTTATCCAGATCTTGCAAAATAACCTCGGTCCTGATCCCGCACAGGAGCTCGCCAAGGTGACGGGTGAATGGACCATCCGGTTTCTGTTGCTGGTGCTGGCGCTCACGCCGCTTAGGCACCTGACCGGTATTACCCAGTTTGCCCGTCACCGGCGGATGCTTGGCTTATTTGCGCTGTTCTACGCGACGATTCACCTGTTGGTTTGGATGAGTTTTTTGCTCTCATTCCGCTGGCTGGCTATCGGCGAGGAATTAACAGAGCGACCCTATATCACCATTGGGTTTGTCGCCTACGTCATCTTGCTGGCTTTGGGTGTAACCTCGCCAAAAGCAATGGTTCGCAGATTAGGTAATAACTGGAAAAAGCTGCACCAGTTGGTTTATATCGCCGGTATTCTGGCCGTCGTTCACCTTCTATGGATACTGCGCACTGATGTCTGGGAGGCCGTCGTGTACGGGTCTGTGCTGGCGATGCTGCTGGGCTTTCGGTTTATTCGCTATCTTTATCGTCACCGTTCGTGAGGCTGTTCGGCGGCCGATTTGGGTGAATTCGGGATGTCTTGTCAGACTGTGTCAATTGCGTATAATACGCCGCCTTGTAAGTCTTACCGGAAGGCAATAAGGAAGGACTTATAGCTTCCCCAAATAGACACCGCTTTTTTCTGTTTGGGTCTGTAGCTCAGTTGGTTAGAGCGCACCCCTGATAAGGGTGAGGTCGGTGGTTCAAATCCACCCAGACCCACCAATACCGCCGGTATTGAACTCACCGCACCGGTTCACCCGCCTCGCGCAAAAGCCATTCCCTTTGATTCGGGCACCCTCGAGTCAGCGAAAGTGGGCGTTCAAGAATCTCACACTACGGCCTATGCTGCCGGGGCCCGCGTCTGAACCTGCCGTCCCATTTGATTGGAAAAAGCTGCGGAACGAGTACAATACAAAACACTGATAACTGCTGGTACACGATTATAAGGAATTAGCTATGAGAGCTCCGCAACTTTTGCAGGTTTCTTCTGATACTTTCAAGATAGGTTGGTTTGTTGCCGCAGCGTTTTTTGCGCAGGTCGCTGTGGGGCAAGTCCCTATTATCCAGCCGGGTGCGCCTGGACAAGAAAGCAGACTCATCACAGCAGAAGAAGCCTCTGACCTCGCCGGAATGGAATATTCCTTGGGTGATATTCAGTTTCTGCAGGGCATGATTCCCCACCATGCTCAGGCAAAAGAAATGTCAGCACTCGCAAGAAGCCGGACTAATAACGAAGCAATTATGGCAGTCGCTGAGAGGATTACCCTGTCCCAGGACGATGAAATCGCCATGATGCAGGGCTGGCTCGGCGATCGCGGACTGGAGGTGACGTCTGAAGATGCGCACCATCAATCAGGATTTATGCGTATGGCCGGTATGCTTACGGATGAGGAGATGGACGCGCTCGCAGCAGCACGTGGGTCAGATTTTGATCGGCTCTATCTCGAAAGTATGATTCAACATCATCAAGGCGCATTGGATATGGTGGAGGACCTGCTTGACCAAAGGGGTTCGGTACAGGATCCGCTGCTCTATGAATTTACTTCTGACGTGACTTCGGACCAAACTTCTGAAATTGAGCGGATGGTTACTTTATTGGCCAGCTTCAGCTCTGATCCAAGAGTTGGCCTCGCCGCTGGGTTCAGGGACGCCGGTGAGGCGTCGCTCAATATGCAACTCGTTGCAACACTGCCGAAACCTGCCGGCTTT
>JASMER010000138.1:0-233 GCA_030752195.1 Gammaproteobacteria bacterium | reverse complement strand
TCGACCCTGAGCGGCCGTCGGGTCTGTCAGCCCGTCGCCTTGAGCAACTGGAGGCTGAAGCCAACGTCAGCGGGAATGCTCCAGAAACCCCGACCGATGAGGAAGAGGAAGATGAAAACACTGATCCTCGTCCCGCTCTGCTCAGCTTCTCGAACACTGACCTGTTGTTCTCCGGTGACTATCTTATTGCCGGTAATTATCATGGATTTAACACTTACGATATCAGTAATCCA
>JASMER010000137.1:292-4818 GCA_030752195.1 Gammaproteobacteria bacterium | reverse complement strand
GCCAATCAGAAACTCACTGAGACACACAAAGCAATTAAGCGTCTTCGAGAAATTCGAAATCAGATCGATACGGTGGTCGGACCGCTTCAAGACCGAGCAGGCTACGAGTCACTAAAAGATCGCGCGGCTTCTATCAAGGATGAGCTTGAGTCTATCGAAGAGGCCCTTTATCAGACACAAAATGAAAGCAACCAAGATCCCCTCAACTATCCCATTCGCCTCAACAATAAGCTAGCCAGTATAAATCGATTAGTAAACAGAGGGAGCTTTCGTCCCACTGATCAGTCTGTCGCAGTAAGAGATGAGTTGATCTCCGACATTGACGCTGAGTTAGCTAATCTGGCTCGAGTTGTTGAAGATGAATTGCCTCGATTCAATAACCTCGTACGAGAGCAAGCCATACCGGCGATATTGTTGGATGATGATAATTGAGTTTGACTAGATCAACACAAGCTAACGAAACAGGCAAATTGATATGAGGGTTTCTCAACAATTCGGAAGAAAAATCAAAGGGTATTTGCAGCCATCCGCCTGGAAGTTGTTGGTGCGCTTACCATTGTGATCTTCAATACCCATATCAGTGCCCAATTCGGTATCATAGTGCCCGCTTTCCACTGATTTTAGTAGCGCTAGACCCCGTGATCAGGTCTAGCCACTGGCTAATAACGGAGTCTCTTGATGAGTTTTGCCAAAAATCTCGCTATGCCAAGAGCATCGCGTTCCATTCGCTTGGGTAACAGCCTTATCCTTATCATGACTACCCTGTTATCCAACAGTGCAGGATGGGCGCAGGGTGACGAAGAAGGTGCGCCCAATCCACTTGCTAGCCTTGCGCTGCGCAATATCGGGCCCGCCTATCCTTCGGGTCGCATCTCGGATTTCGCCTTTATCGGCGAAGGCGATAATCACTATCTAGTGGCCACCAGCTCGGGTGGTTTGTGGGAAACCCGCAATCGCGGTACTACCTGGACGCCGCTATTTGACGGTCAGAGCTCCTATGCGTTGGGTGTGGTGAAAGTGGCACCTACTGATCAGGACATCATTTGGGTTGGTTCGGGCGAGAATAACGCTCAGCGTTCGGTTGGGTACGGCGACGGTGTCTACAAGTCCATTGATGGTGGAAAAACTTGGGAAAACATGGGACTGGTAGATTCTGGTCATATTAGCCAGCTTTGGATTAACCCAGAAAATGAAGACCACGTGCTGGTCGCGGCCCAAGGACCGCTCTGGAGCTCAGGGGGCGATCGCGGGCTCTATCGCACAAAGGATGGCGGGGCCACTTGGGACCAGATTCTTGCTATTGATGAGCACACCGGAATCAACGAATTCGTGGTACACCCAAATAATCCTGACCTGATCGTGGCTTCCAGCTATCAGCGTCGGCGTCACGTGTGGACTCTGATCAATGGCGGTCCGGGTTCTGGCATTCACCGCAGCTTGGATGGTGGTGCAAATTGGAAGGAAATCAGTGCTGGCTTGCCCAAAGACCATATGGGTCGTATTGGCCTGGCCATGTCGCCGGCGGCGCCCAATACCCTTTATAGCATCATCGAAGCGAGTGAAGGCGAGCAAGGTGTATACCGATCCACCGACTTCGGTCAGCACTGGGAAAAGCGTTCGGACCACATGACCACCAGCCCTCAATATTACAATGAAATCGTCGCCGACCCACACAACCCTGAGCGACTCTATTCATTGGACACCTACACATGGGTATCGGAAGACGGCGGTAGCTCATTTCAACGTCTCTCTGCTGATCATCGTCATTCCGATGACCATGCACTGTGGATTGACCCTGACTTTACCGATCATCTCCTGATTGGTGGAGACGGCGGCATCTACGAGAGCTGGGACCAGGGCCAGACTTGGGCTCACGTGGACAATCTTCCCATCGTGCAGTTCTACCGCATTCAACCAGATAACGATGAGCCCTTTTACAATGTATGTGGCGGCACCCAGGACAACAATTCCCTTTGTGGTCCATCACGCACTACAGTGACCCATGGCATCACCAACTCCGATTGGAAAATCATCTTGGGCGGTGATGGCTATAAGCCGCAAATTGATCCAGAAGACCCAAACATAATCTATACGCAATACCAGTATGGGGGTCTGGCTCGCTATGATCGCCGCACCCAGGAGCGGCTTTACATCACACCAAGACCTCCGAGTGGAGAAAACGACTACAAGTGGAACTGGAACGCACCGCTGCTCATCAGCCCGCATAACCGGGAGCGAATTTTCTATGCGGCAGAAAGAGTGTTTCAGTCTGATGATCGTGGCAACAGCTGGCGCATCATAAGCCCTGACTTGTCGCGACAAGTAGATCGCAACCAGTTGGCAGTGATGGACCGCGTCTGGAGTGTGGATGCGATAGCCAAGAACGACTCAACTTCAATGTACGGCAGCGTAGTCGGTTTGAGCGAAAGCCCACTGCAGGCAGGGCTGATTTTCGCTGGTACCGATGATGGCGTCATCAGCGTAACCGAAGATGGTGGCGAGAACTGGCGTTCGTTGGACTCTTTCCGTGGTGTGCCTGATATGTCGTTAGTGGAAGACCTGATTGCCTCCGTCCACAGCGCTGAGGTAGCCTATGCGGTATTCGATAACCATAAGCAGGGCGACTACAAGCCTTACCTGTATAAGACGACTGACCGTGGCAGGAGCTGGCGCAGCATTTCGGGTAATCTGCCTGTGCGTGGGTCTGTGCACACCGTTGCCGAAGATCATGTTGATCCGAACCTCTTGTTTGCCGGCACTGAATTTGGGTTGTTCTTTACTCAGGATGGAGGCGCGAGCTGGCACTCATTGAAGTCCAATTTCCCGACCATCGCTGTGCGCGATTTAGAGATCCAACGGCGTGAAAATGATCTGATAGTTGGAACATTCGGTCGGGGCGTTTACATTCTGGACGACTACACGCCGCTGCGGACGCCAGCGACAGATCTCTCTGATCGTGAAGCCTCTCTATTTGCTGTTAAGGATACTTGGCTATATATCGAGGGCGATCTCTGGGGCGGTGGGGGTGAACCACAGGCCAACAACGGCGACGATTTTTATTTCGCGGAGAATCCCGACTATGGAGCTGTGTTCACTTACTACCTGCGCGACGGCTTGCAGACGCTGCGGGAACAGCGCCGCGCATACGAGATAGGAGCAGAGGAAGTTGGCGACGATACGCCATACCCGGAATGGAGTTCCCTGCGAAGAGAAGACCAGGAACAGGATCCAGAGATTCTTCTCACTGTAAGCGACTCTGGTGGCAACGTCGTACGTCGGATAACCGGTTCACACGCCAAAGGCTTACATCGCGTAAGCTGGGACTTGCGGCTGGAGCGCCCCGACCCGATCTCTCTGAATGGCAGTGGCAACAATAATCGCCGAGGCCCAATCGCGCTGCCTGGAGAGTATGTCGTACAGCTCAGCAAGAAAGTAGATGGCGAGCTGACCGTACTCGGCGAGCCACAGACATTTAGCCTTAAGCCGCTGCCTCTGAGCCCCGAGGCTACTGATGACAGACCAGCCTTGCTGGCGTTTCAGCAGCAAACCAGTAAATTGATTCGCGCTGCCACAGGTACCACCCGGTTTGTTTCTGAGTTACGTATGCGCCTGGAGTATATTGAAGCCGCGTTGAATCGCACGCCTGCATCCACTCAGGCAATGCGCGCTGAGTTGTCGAGACTCTTCGATCGTCTTGATGACGTGGAAGTGGCGTTGAACGGAGACAGGACTCTCGCGAGTCGCAATGAGCCAGCCCCTATGTCCATCAACGCCAGGCTCAATTCGGTCCGCTCCTCTAGCTGGCAATCACAAGCGCCGGTCGCGCAGGTGCATGCTGACTCCCTTGCAGTCGCTGAAGTCGAGTTTGTCGAAGTGCTGGACCAGATTCGCGATATGGAAGTAGCTGTCGATCAGTTCGAGTCCGAGCTAGACGAATTAGGGGCACCCTGGACCCCTGGACGTTTACCCAGCTGGGAGGCAAACTAACCGAAATCCATCGTGGCAACCAGTCAGTAGTTTTAGCTGGTAATGGATAAAACTAAAAATTCTCAATTCTAGTAGCATGTTATTGTTCAAAGCGGTTGAACTAGAACTCTCTAACTTTGACAGCACTTATGTACGGCTCAGGCTAGACGATGCTTACGCACCGAATCCGAGTGTTTTAGGTTTGTTTAGATCGTTGCCTGCCGATGTGTCAAAGCATTTTGCTTTGGCTACGGCTCTACAAAATTATGGATACTCCAATCCGAACCACTGCACAAGCGCATCTGAACTTAAGGTGTCACTTCAAAATGATTCAGGAAAATATAGAGCACGTTAACGTGTATGGCGTACTTCATTCACCTTGGGTCCAGGCGGTCCTGCTGGGTTTGCACGAAAAAAACATCTCGCACTCGGTTCAGCCCATCCCCTCACTATCGTCATTAGTAAGCTCGGGCTTGATGATGCCAGCTGCTAGAATCAACAAAGGGTCATGGCAACTGGATTCCGAAGAGATCCTTAAGTCAATCGGTTATGAAGGCATT
>JASMER010000137.1:0-282 GCA_030752195.1 Gammaproteobacteria bacterium | reverse complement strand
TAGATAACCCATTTGAGTTCTTCCATGGTTTTAGCCTGAACAAATACGACCATCCTTCAATCTTGGTCCGGGGACTTAGCAGCTTTTTGCGGCCCTTCATAACATATTATTTTTTTACTCTGATCAGCTTTCTTATTTTTACCGGCAAACGGCGTGATCCAGACAGTTTTGCTGACCAATTCCTGCCCTGGGAGAGGCGCTTATCACAAACTGGTAATCTGTATTTCGGCGGCTCTTTGCCAAATGCCGTAGACCTTCAGCTTTTTGGAATAGTGCAGTGTC
>JASMER010000136.1 GCA_030752195.1 Gammaproteobacteria bacterium | reverse complement strand
CGTTCTGAGCAAGGTGTTCATTTACCTGGGAGCCGCGAGCGCACTTGGAGGTGCTTTTTGCCTTCTAAATTACAACGACGGTAAACGTGCTACCCTGAGACGGGTGTTGGGTCTGCACCTTGCCGGTGCTTTGCTGGGTCTGCAGGCGGTTGCTGCCGCTTTTCTGGCGCAGGTAGGCACAGCCAGTGGCAGCGGGCTGTCGGGTGCCTTTGACAGGGATATGGCGGGTCTGCTGCTCAGTACGCAGCTTGGCGATCTCAGCTTGTTCCGTGCCGTCGGGTTCGCGATATGGATAGGCTCAGGCCTCTTTTTTTATCAGACGATGGTGCAGCAGACGCGAGCACCGAGACGACTCTTTTACCAGCGTCTGTTTGCCGTCAACGCGTTCGGTTTTATCTTTCTCCTGCTCAGTTTTCGCTTCGGTGGTCATGTTTCGGTACAGTCCTTGTCCGTACAATTTGCCCTTGCGGTGCACTTTACGATGTTTGCTCTCTGGATTGGCGCTCTGTATCCGCTTCTCACTATTTCCCGAACTGAACAGGTCGCTGAACTGAAGGTCAGTTTAGAGCGGTTCTCAAAGCATGCCGTTTTGATCGTCTCTCTGCTTTTGCTCAGCGGACTGACGATGATGCTGAGCCTCATACATTCAATGGCCGAGTTATTCACCACGGCTTATGGGGTAGCCCTCACGCTGAAAATACTGTTGGTGATCGGCTTATTAGGAATTGCGGCTGTGAATAAACTCATCATAGTGCCGCGACTCCTGCTACAGGCAGACGCAGCTCATTTTCAGCGCTCGGTGAGGGTTGAAATTGCAGTTGCAGTTATCCTGCTTCTGCTGACGGCCTATTTGTCTACTGCTCTGGGTCCGGCCATGCATTGAGCTGCCTTGCGTCGCTGTGACTCCGCCTCCGAATGAGGCGCGCTAGGTTGAAACTTGTTCAGTGTTGAGCGGTTGCAGCTCCTCAGCTTTTTGGCAAAGATCAGGACATAGGGTGCCCGCGCCAGTTTAAACAGCGTGTCGGTGTTGTGACAAACCGGAACAGGATCAAAGTTACTCGAACTGCCGTTTTGTTGTTCAGTTTTCCGTGGGAATCAGACATTCTTGCTCCTGATTTCCTGATATTTTTTGATCGATGCCCGTCGGAAACGCCTCTGTGCACTAAAAAGAGTGCTCCTTCGGCCGATCTAAACCTATGTCGTCTTGTTTTAAAACCGCAGGTTTTACTCGGGCGGTCTAGCTGATTGCCTCGCCGCTTCAGACCAAGCAGGTGCCCCAACGCGAGTTAAGTCTGAGGACGTCATTTGCTTGTTGAATATCCTCCGCGCAGAGGCTGTAAGTACGTTTAGGTTAATACATTGTCACCACACGCGTATATTCTGTTGCCTCATCGCCTGATCCTCCGAATGGTTGGGTCATGTCTCATAATTGGTCTGCTTAGTGGCGCTGCGGCCGACGATTCGGTTAGGGACTCATCGCTGAACTACGACTTCACTGCCTATATTGATTGGTTGGATTACTTGCTCCGAGAAAATGAGATACCCGGTGCAGCACTTGCAATTGTCTCCCGGGAGGGGATCATGCATCTGCAGACTTGGGGCGTACGGGAAGTTGATCAAACGGCACCGGTGAGGACGGATTCGATTTTTAGGATTGCGTCCATGTCGAAAACGTTTGCTGGTGCTGCAGCAACCCTGCTGGTTGAGCAGAACCTTCAGAGCTGGGAGACACGCATTTCCGATTTGTTCCCGGACCTGCGTTTAGGCAATGGCGTCAGTTATCGCTCAATCACACTGAAGCAAGTTGCGAGTCATTCCACTGGCCTGATGCCGCATTCCTATTCAAATTTGCTTGATGATGGCATCGGCTATGAACGCATTAAAGACAAATTCGCTGAAATCCCTGCAGTGTGTAAGCCAGGTAGGTGCTATGGTTACCAAAATGTGATTTTTTCGCTCATCGGGGATGTCGTTGAAGAAAGTACCGGCTTCAGCTACGGGCAGTACCTTGAAGAGCAGATATTCCGACCATTGGGTATGGTCTCGGCAAGCGTTGGTCTGGACTCGTATCAAAACGATCCCCATGCCACGGTTCCTCACACGAAGCGCCGCGGTCAGTGGCGCCCTGTGGCCACCAATCCCGCATACTATACCACCGCTCCGGCGGCTGGGATTAATGCCAGCGTTGTCGATATGACAATGTGGCTGCGGGCAAATCTTGGCGCGTTTCCTGAATTGTTTGATGAGGGCGTGTTAAATCAGCTGCACACACCGGTGATTGAGACGCCTTATGGCAACTACTTCAACCGCTGGGAGAGTTTGGAAAATGCGTATTATGGCATTGGTTGGCGAATTTTTGACCTGTCCGGATTGCGCGTGGTTCATCACGGTGGTGGCGTGCGGGGTTATCGGTCAGAGATGGCGTTCTCAGACGAGGCAAATATTGGTCTGGTTTTACTCATTAATGCTGAATCCAGCGCTATTAATGAAGTAATCCCTACGTTTTTCGGTCATCTTACCAACATACTTTGAACTCACAGGAACTCACTATGGCTTCAGTAGTCGATTTGCTGAAATCGCACCGAAGTATTCGGAAATTTACCGACGAAAAAATCCCGCCTGACTTGTTGCAGGCGCTGTTTGAGGCTGGACAAGCCGCAGCGACTTCCAGTTTCCTGCAGGGTTCTACCATCGTTCGCGTCACTGATCCAGTCAACCGCTCAAAGTTGGCTGAACTAGCGGGTAATCAGAAATATGTCGAAACCGCGGCAGAATTTCTTGTTTTTTGTGCCGATCTAAAACGCCCAGGCAACTTCTGCAGAGCCTATGGAAAGCCTTTTGAGGGTGACTTTACAGAGCACTTCATCATCGCCACGGTAGACGTCGCGTTGATGGCGCAGAGTCTTGTGACAGCCGCTGAGTCGGAAGGTCTCGGTATCTGTTATATCGGTGGTATCCGCAATAATCCGGGTCCCGTTTCAGCGCTATTGCGCCTGCCTCAGGGTGTATATCCGGTATTCGGTCTCTGTCTGGGCTACCCGGACCAGGATCCGGAGATCAAGCCGCGCCTCCCAGTGCCGGTTGTGGTTAAGCAGGATTATTATAATGAGGAAGGGGATGCGGATCAGATCGAGGAATATGACGAGGCAATCAGAGAATATTACCGAACAAGAACGGGCGGCGGACATGGGATCAGCTGGTCAGAACAGGTCGCGACTTTGCTGTCGGAGAAGTCCCGACCACATATGAAGGCGTTTCTGGCTGATCAGGGCTTTGTTTTTAAATAGCTCCGGTCCGGGTAAGCCGACTGGTTTGCTGAGCCCTCATTCAGTCAATGGCTAGCTGGAGTCAGTCACGATACTTTGCTTGCCGATAGGAACCTGTTTCAGGAAGCATTTCCACTTTTCCCTCAGCTTCCAGTTCAATGGTTTCGGAGGGGGGAATAGCCCCTGGCCCGAAAGCAAATCTGAATTCCCCGTTGACCAAGCCGCGCCGGTCATCAGTTACGGACCACTGAGCAATGTAATACGCAGAAGACGGAAGGTCTCCGGGAATTGGCAGGACAAAGTTATTGTTCATCCGCTCGGGGTCATAGGTGAAGCCGATATTGATCCACTCGCCTTCTGCGGAATACAGAGCAAGTTTTAACAGGCGTACATCGACCCGAAAGCTCATTGTGATCATGCGTGGAGGGTCCGTCAGGACAGAATCATCTTTTGGAAAAGTGACGCCGGGTGTCAGGATGCCATGGCTATGCTGAGCGACAGCTAGAGGCGTGGCCAATACTGACAGGGAGAAGAACAAAAACCCTGTCAAAGATCGAAACCCGTTAACGTGCGCTCTTAACATGCCTATCTCCCTCCGAAAGGATTCTATCGATTAACAATGCCGCTTCCTAGGGGGTAGTCGGAGACTGCGGGGTATCGAAATACACCATGCACTGTCGGGTAAGTGCACAAAGTTTCCCCTGTTCGGTGTATATTTTGCCTGATTGTTGGGTATAACCGTTATTGGCCGCATCCACTACAAACTCAAGGTAGAACCAGTCCCCGTGAATTGAGTCCGGCGTCATCACAAATTCCAGGTTCCAGGTAAGAGAGCTGCTGGGTATGAGCGGCTTCTGGAAGTGAGACAGAATCACAGGTGGTGGTATATCAGCAAGAGCGACGAGTTTCTCTGCGGCAAATTGCTCGAGTGGGTTTTTATGTCTCACCCAGAAGCTCAATTCTCTGGCGGCTTTTCCTGAATAAGGCAGTCCGTCACTCGTCCATCTGCCATCAAAAAAAGAGAGGAATGAAGGCAATCTCTTGCGATATTCACTGAAAGTAATACCGATGTCACGAGAAGGCGGTTCGATAGATTCAGCTTCGACTGTCAGCCCTGGCCGATCTGTGCCGAATACTCCCAAGGCTTGAACGCACAGCCTTCCATCAGAAAAAACCTCTCCTACCATCTGCGTCACATTTCGCCCTTGCCGTTGGATACTGGCCCGAGCTTCGATTCGGCCTGGGGGAAGCGGCGCAATGAATGACACCATTAAGGAGCGCATCGGAATGTTTTCCGCAATCAGCTTTCGCATCGCTGTGACCGCAAAGGCCGCCGCAAGACCTCCAAAGGCGGATCTTCCCTGCGACCAGGCCTCTGAGAAATGCGTGGTGTTATCCTCACTTGTTCTGAGCTCTTCGAGAATGCTTAGAAATTCAGTGTGTTCCATAAGGCGAGATGTCTGTGGTGTCGTAAAAGGTTTCGGGTTAGATTTTTGGCGAAGTTTCTGCGTGGCAGACTATGGTATTCTTTGTTGAAGCATCAGCCGAGTAAGTAATAAAGCAGAATGTGTCT
>JASMER010000135.1 GCA_030752195.1 Gammaproteobacteria bacterium | reverse complement strand
CAATGTTTTCGGATTGAATGAAGCGCTTAAACCCGATCTTCGGGACATGCGCTCACGCCTGTCAGATCCCGAAATTGAAGCTGGCGTCAGAGATACCGGCGGCCAGCTCACGTTGGCAATCTTTGAGTGCAAGAAACCGGTCATCGCTGCAGTCAACGGGGCAGCAGTCGGTATCGGAGCCACTATGCTCTGCGCTATGGATATTCGATTGGTTGCCAACACAGCTAGTGTAGGCTTCGTTTTCAATAAGATCGGCATCACTCCAGAAGCCTGCTCATCCTGGTTTCTGCCGCGCATCGTCAATATGGGAACCGCGCTGGAGTGGATTTACAGCGGTGACCTCATTTCAGCAGAAGAACTAACTCGCAAGGGCTTCGCCAACCAACAGATTGACGTGGAATCGCTACTGGATAAAGCCTATGAAATTGCTGCTCGAATCAGCAGTCACAGCCAGGTCGCCGTGGCCTTGACTCGCCAAATGATGTACCGCAATGCTGCACTGCCACATCCGATCGGCGCCCATGAAGTGGACTCGTTAGCGATTTTTTATGCCAGCCAAACCAGCGGCAAAGAGGGCGTGAACGCCTTTCTGGAGAAGCGAAAGGCGAATTTTGATGACCATGCCTCTACCGACATGCCGCCTTTCTACCCTTGGTGGTAAGCACGCTTGCCCGACCGCAGAGACCAGCAACGCCTGGTACTACATCGCCAGCTGCCTGTGGCTGGGTCTGCAGATTGGGTGTATTTCCCAAAATTATGGGTATAATGGCGCCTCGCTTTAACGAGACCTCTAAATGATTGTAGTCCAATCGATCTTCCATCTCGCTTCCAACTCAAAGCGAGATGCCCTCAAACTGATGCGTAACATGGTGCGACTGTGCCGGCTTGAGCATGGCTGTATCAGCTACGAGTATTTTGAAGGAATTTCCAACCCCAACCAGGTTATCTTGATTCAGGAGTGGGAGAATGCGGATTGTCTGCAGCAGCACTACCAGACAGATCACATGGAGCATTTTCTCAGCAAGCTGGGAGAATTCCTTGTGAGCCCGGTGGAGACACGCAGCTATGTCTCTCAGGAGGAACCATCAGTCACTTCTATATCGTCAGGGGACCTGCCCAAGCCCGAGCAGACCATTCATTAGCAATCAGCAGGCTATTCAAAAGCAGAGTCTTCCAGCACGTCGGCCGATCGTTCATCCGCCTGCGGATTCCATCGTAAGCACAGATAGGATTACCGAATGAATATTATGTCAGAGAGCTATAAACACCGTCTTAATTAACCTCGTGCTCGGGCTGCTGACGAAATTCACCAGCGTCATGGCGCCTAAAATATTCCTGCGCTGCGCTCTTCACTTTTGGTGCCAGCACGAATGTTGAAAGCATGGTTGGAATGGCCATGGTTGCGTAGGCACCATCGAACAGGCTTATAACCGCATCCAGTGACGCCACCGCACCAACGGTGATGAGCGCCATGTAAACGCCGAGATAATACTTTTCAGAACGCATGCCAAAAATAAATGCCATGCATTTACTCCCGTAATAGGAGTAGGTCAGCACCGTGGTTGTGCCAAGAACAAACACCATGATCAGCGTCAGGTAGGATCCGACGCCGGGGAACGCCTGATCGTAGGCCTGAGCCGTGAGTGTCACGCCGATTGCATCCCCCTGCCAAACCCCGGTTACCAGAATCGACAGAGCGGTGCAGGTGCAGACGAGTAGCGTATCGATGATCGGGCCCACCATAGCCACCAGCCCCTCTCTGGTTGGCTCGTTGGTTTTGGCTGCGCCATGCGCAAGGGATTCAGTGCCAAGGCCAGCCTCATTGGAAAAGACACCCCGCTGCACGCCGACCAGAATCACAGCACCCAGCACCCCACCGGAAACTGCCTCACCGGAAAACGCGTCAACCACAATCAATGCAAGCATCGTGGGTAATTGTGTGAGATGAGACAGCAACAGATAGCCTGTTATCGCAGCATAAAACAGCACCATGAGTGGCACGAGACTGCCGGCCACGGCAGCCACCCTTTTGACTTTCCCAACAGCTACTGTAAAAAGCGAAACGGACAGCACCAGTCCCATAATCAGATCAAAAGTAAAGTGATTTTCTGCTGAGGTAATACCCGCAGGGATCGCAAGGGCATCCCGGGTAATCTGCACTAGCTGATTAACTTGAAAAACGGGCAAGGTGCCAAACATACCCCCAACTGCAAACAGATAGGCCAGCGGCATCCAGCGTTTTCCAAGACCCTCACGGATAACATACATTGGCCCACCTTGCAGATTGCCTGCGTCGTCAGTGCCTCGATACATTATCGCCAGCGACGCGGTGTAGAACTTGGTGGAAATCCCTACCAGCGCGGTAACCCACATCCAGAAAACTGCGCCCGGCCCACCCAGCGTGATCGCCACGGCAACCCCTGTAATATTACCAACGCCGATCGTCCCTGCCAGGGCCGTTGCAAGAGCTCGGTAATGGCTGATGTCGCCTGCTTCCGAGGCAACCGCCTGATGTTTGCCTCTCAGCAAATCGAAACTGTGACCGAGATACCTGACATGCCGCAGTCTGGAATGAAAGGTAAAATAAAGACCACCCCCGACAAGTAGGACCACAAGCTGAGGACCCCACATGAAATCCGCAAACGCAGCAAGCCACTGTTCTATTTGAGACATTAGTTTCTCTCGGTTCTCACAGTTCTCTCAGCTCACTGCAACGCACTTCGCCAGACTTGATTCTGAAATTCCGATGGGCGCGGAACAACCAAGCCTACTGACCCGGCGCAGAAGGGCCCTTCTCCAGTGTCCGCGCGCCCGCCAAAATGGCCCGAACCAAATAATTCCCTTCGTGGCAGGCATATTTATACAGATTATCGCCTCTGTACATGGGGGATCTTGCGGTCCACGGCTGGGCATACAGCGAAGGATATCCAATCATGAATGAGTAATTCAGCTTGTTGTCCGCCCTCCGGGTGAATTGCTCGGTCAGCTTCATCAGCGCAGACTTCCGGCCATCTCTGTCGATCCTAATTGATATTGTCAGCGAATTGAAACTGCGAAGGAGGCTCAACCCCCTGCAAGTGTTCCACGAAATAATTCCAGCGCTTTCTCATAAAGTATCTGCTATTGCCAAAGCCGTGCCGGGCTTCCGGCAGTAGCAGCAAGTCAAAATCTTTTTCAGCCTCGATCAGAGCCTGGACAAGCAGCAGCGTATTACTGGGTGGCACATTATCGTCCAACAGGCCATGAGCCAGCAGGAGCTTGCCAGTTAGATTCTCGGCGAGCAGCTGGTTAGCCTGGCTGTCATAGTTGGTGCGCGGCACTGACTGCTCCTCAGTATCAGAACTTCCCGAAATAGGTTCAGTATAGGTCTCAAGCAGCCCATGCCATTTCTCTCCCCAGTCATCCTCATAATTGCGATTGTCGTGATTGCCCGCACTGGAAACTGCGACTTTATAAAAATCCGGATAGCGCAAAATGGCTCCTGCAGAAGCGAATCCCCCGCCTGAATGCCCCCAGACCCCGACACGATCAAGGTCCATCCACGGTCTGTTCGCAGCCAACTGACGAATAGTACTCATCTGATCCGGCAGACCGTTGTCTCCCATGTTGCCATAGTAGGCGTCATGAAAGACCTTGGAGCGACCGGGAGTGCCCATGGCATCGACTTCCACCACAATAAACCCCAGTTCAGCGACAGCCTGCTTATCACGGCGTGCCGGCTGAAACCCCCGGGAACCGACGCTGCCCGACTGCGGCCCGGGATACAGGTAATTTAAAATCGGGTATCTGCGTTCCGGGTCAAACTGACTGGGTCGGTAGAGCAGTCCGTAAAGATCGGTTTGCTGATCCCGCGCTTTCACGACAAAAGACTCCGGGGCCTGCCAACCGGTAGCCACCAGCGCGCTGGCATCAGCCCGCTCCAATTCCAGCGTCACGGCACCGGACGGGTCCCGAATGACAGAAACTGGCGGAGTGGCCGGAGTAGAAAACGTATCGACGAAATACTCAGCAGATTCTGACCAGTCGATTTGATGGTGCGCAGGCTCTGGTGTCAGCAACAGCGGCTCACCGCCAGCCAGATCCAAACTGTATAAATAATGATAATAGGGATCGCCACCCTCTCTGCCTGCTGCAGTGAAATAGAGTGTTCCTGATTCTTCATCCACTTGCTGAACTTCCAGAACCGGCCAGTTACCTGAGGTAAGCTGCCACTTTAGCTCGCCCGTATTGAGATCATGCAAATACAGATGGGCCCAGTTGTTCTGCTCGGAGTACCAGATGAATTCTTCCCGATCGTGCAGCACGCGCCAGTTCGGATTGCGATACCCTGACTCATAATAGGTCGCGACGGTTTCGTTGTAGACGGTGCGGACGTCACCGGTGTCCGGATCAGCCAATCTCAGCGTGGCTGACTTGTGATCCCGGGAAGACGAAACAAACGCCAACATATCGCTGTCAGCGCTCCATTCCACGTCAAGAAAGACCCCCCCTCGTCCGGCCACGTGATCTGCCGTTGAAGAACGGTGCGGATCCGGTGGCAAATTCAGGGTCACTCGCCGGGGTTCTTCGCTGACATGAATTACCACCCTCTCAATCATGAAAATGGATTCGTCTCCCGGCAACGGGTATTTCCAGGCATCGAGTGTGGAATGGCCGACCTCGGTCGTGACCAGATACATATCTCCGACCTTGCGCGAATCGTGACGGAACGTCGCAATTTTTTGTGAGTCGGGTGACCACAGCAGCACCGGACCATCATCACGCAGCCAGCCGGCATTGTTGGTGGCGTACCCGTAGTTTTCGACGCCATCAAACGTCAGCTGGGTCACGGCATCGGTTAGGGTGTCTCTGAGCCACAGGTTGTGATCCCTGATAAAGGCCGCCTTGCTTTC
>JASMER010000134.1 GCA_030752195.1 Gammaproteobacteria bacterium | reverse complement strand
GATTGCAGCCGGCAGCGAGTCAGCGGGTTGGGAGGCGTTTACGACGGCCGCTGTCGGAGCCGAGGGCTAAACCCAAGCCCAGGACTTGCCATCAGGCTAAAAACCAGTTCAAAAACTGTCCGGTTCGCTGACGGGATTCAGGGTGATTACGTCCAAAATCTGGAACACGAGGTTGGCGATTTCATTCTTCGGAGAAGGGATGGCTTATTCGCTTACCAGCTGGCCGTGGTTGCTGATGATGCCGCGCAGAAAATCACCCACGTTGTGAGAGGATACGACTTGCTGAGCTCTACCCCGAGACAGATTTATTTGCAGCAGCTACTCGGCCTGCCCACTCCCAGCTATGCGCACATCCCGATTGTCGTAAACGAACTCGGACAAAAATTCAGCAAGCAGCATTTTGCCAAGCCAATCGACCTCAAAAACGCCCCTTCTTTGCTGGTGTCCGCGCTGCAGTTTCTTGGCATGACACCTCCGCCTACCCTTATTGGGGCAGCTCCCGCCGCTCTGATGGCATGGGGTGCCAAGCACTGGGATATACAGCGCGTGCCCAAGTTGGCTAAGATGACCAGGTAGTTCGCACGCCGAGAAGAACCCGTGTACATACCGCGCACAATACTGATTCTTATCGTAGTAATTTACCTGCTATTTCTGATTAGCGTTGACTGGATTAACCAGCCCACGGGGGCTTGGTACCGGCCGTTTTTCCTCGGCCTTCTCATTATTCTGGTAGCAAGCTGGGCTCACAGGAGTAGGGATAGCGATGAGCCTTGATCTGAGCACTCTGTTCATTTTGGGAAGCAGCTACCTGCTGCTGCTTTTTGGTGTCGCTTACATCACTGACCGTGGCTGGATTCCCGCTTCCATCGTACAGTCGCCGGTCGTTTATGTGCTGGCTCTGGGTGTTTTCGCGAGCATCTGGGCTTATTACACGTCAATTGGTAATGCGCTTGAAAGCGGTTATGGATACCTGGCTAACTCCATTGGCATCTCTCTTGCGTTTTTGTTTTCGCCCCTACTCTTGAAACCCCTCCTCGAGCTGTCGCGAACCTATCAATTGAGCTCACTTGCCGATCTGGTGGCTTTCAGGTTTCAGTCACCTTGGGCAGGGACAGCGGCCACCATTGTGATTTTGGTTGGGGTCACGCCACTGCTTGCCTTACAGATTCGTGCTGTGGCCGATACGGCAAATCTTCTGACCGAAGAATCCAGCGAAGTCCTCGTAGCCGCAGGCTTCTGCGTCCTGATCACATTATTCGCAATTCTGTTTGGTACGTCCCGCCGAGCTGGTCGCACCCGCCACGAGGGTCTGGTCATGGCTATTGCCTTCGAATCTTTGGCCAAACTTCTGGCTTACCTCGCGGTAGGGGCTTTCGCGGTATACGGCGCTTTTGGCGGACTCGATGCCATGGACCAGTGGCTTCAGTCCCGACCGGATCTGGTAACAGGCCTGAAGGAAACGGATTATTTCAGCTCATTCCATGTGTCAGCGCTGTTGTTCTTCACTGCCGCCGTTGCCATGCCGCACATGTTTTACATGACTTTCAACGAAAGCAAAGGGCAAGCTTCACTGACCTTTGCGAGCTGGGCATTACCTCTTTATTTTTTTTTAATCAGTCTCCCTGTTCTGCCAATTTTGTGGGCCGGAGTTCAATCTGGAAGCCATGTACAAGTAGAATATTTCCCAGTGATCATTGGAGCTGCTTACGACTTTCCGATGCTTACACTCGTTGGCTATCTGGGCGGGCTCTCTGCCGCCAGCGGTCTGATTATAGTCATCACCTTGGCATTGTCGAATATGTGCTTAAACCACCTGATTCTGCCGGTCACCCAACCATCGGCTCAACAGGATATCTACAGATGGCTGGCTTGGCACCGGCGGGTTCTCACGACAGCACTCATTTGGGCTGGCTTCTTGGTGCACTACCTTTCTGAAAACACCACCAGCATTCAGGCGATAGGTACCGTAGCCTTCTCTGCTGGCCTGCAATTCCTGCCTGGAATAGTCGCAATTTTGTATTGGCCTCAGGGCAACAAAAAGGGATTTTTGGCGGGCCTTCTGAGCGGTGTTGCCGTCTGGCTGGGGTTTCTACTGATTCCCCTGTTTGGCGATGACCCGACGATTACTCTGTCGTCAATTAACTGGAGCAACATTGCTGCATTATCCCTGATGGTCAACGCAGTGCTCTTCATCGGAATTTCCCTTGCCAGTACCACTACGGACAAAGAAAGAAATTCTGCTGATATCTGTGCCCTCGACACCATCCGTCGCGGTATCCGCAGCGGACTCGTCGCAAAATCTCCCAAGGAGTTCGTGCGATCCCTGAGCAAACCGCTCGGTCAGGAAGCCGCTAGCAGGGAAGTCAATCAAGCACTGAAAGATCTCAACATCCATCACGACGACAATCGCCCCTCATCACTTCGTTTGCTGCGCGGGCGCCTCGAAGCAAATCTCTCGGGGCTGCTAGGCCCCTCTATCGCGGGGGACATCATCGACAGCTACTTGCCCTTCAGCATCGTGGCCAGACACGGCAGTACAGATCTCAATGTCATAGAGAGCAGGATCGAGTCTTACCGCAGTAATTTATCGGGCATGGCCGCTGACCTTGATAACCTTCGGCGATATCACAGACAGGTCTTACTGGAACTTCCCCTCGGAGTTTGCTCACTGAGCACCGAAGACGAAATTGTGATGTGGAATCAGGCGCTGACACAGATAACCGGGATTGATGCCGGTGAAGCCGTCGGATCGCAGCTACAAGATCTACCCAATCCCTGGTACGAACTTCTTCAGCAGTTTCTCAAAGAGGATGAGCACCATACCTACAAAAATAGTTTTCAGCTCAATGGTCAGAAAAATTCTGTTAATCTGCATAAAGCTTACATCGATCAGTCAGATCCCAGAGAGTTGAATCATGAGGGGGTAATCCTGCTAATCGAAGACATTTCCGAAACTGAGAGACTCGAGGCTGGCCTGACACACAGCGAGCGTCTGGCTTCAATTGGCAGGCTCGCTGCTGGTGTGGCACATGAAATAGGAAACCCAATCACTGGCATCGCCTGTCTCGCTCAAACTATTCGCGACGAATATCAGGGTAAGGAGCTGGGGCAACTTGCAACTCAGATCATTGAACAAACCGATCGGACGTCAAAGATTCTCCAGTCACTGGTGAATTTTGCGCATGCGGGCGCAAGTTTAGGGAGCTATGAAAAGCAAGTCGTCAATGTACGTCAGTGCATGCAGGAAACTTTGACGCTAATATCGCTCGACAAAAAAAGCGAGGAAATCCGAATCAGTACGCAATGCGATGAAGGGCTGAATATTCTCGGTGACGCACAGAAACTGCTGCAAGTTATGGTGAACCTTGTGAACAACGCACGCGATGCCAGTGCGGCGGGCAGCGAGGTGCTCATGGCAGCCCATCAAGCTGACGACCAGATTAAGATCACTGTTACCGACAATGGTATTGGCATCCCCGAAGCTATCAGGGATCGGGTTTTCGATCCATTCTTCACCACTAAAGAAGCCGGCGAAGGAACCGGACTCGGACTTTCTATGGTGTTCAGCATAGTTGGGGATTTGGGCGGAGATATTGATATACTGAGCCCTTATAATAAAAATCACGGCACCGGCACTCAGGTCATACTGACTTTTTCGGGTTATTCGGGGACTCTGAAGTAATGAAGTAAGCGCCGCGATCAAACTTTTGGTTAGTTGAACAGTTATTAAGGTGACGTCGATGAATCAGATTCTTGTCGTAGAGGACGAAGTGGTCATCCGGGCTGCTTTGAGACGTCTTCTGGAGAGGCATGAATATCGGGTGTGCGAAGCCGGATCGGTAAAAGAGTCGCTGGAAAAATATGATGTGGACTCATTCGACGTCATCATCAGCGATTTACGACTGCCGGGCGCCTCCGGTACCGATTTGATCAAAGCGACCTCAACGCCGGTTTTGATCATGACCAGTTACTCGAGCATAAAGTCAGCCATTAATTCGATGAAAATGGGTGCGGTCGACTATATCGCCAAGCCGTTCGAGCATAATGAAATCATTGAAGCTGTTGCCAAGATAATTCGCGAGAATCCGAGCCAGCGACAAGCAGGCGCTGCAGAAAGCGAAGATGAGGGTGCGCCAATCACCGGTATGATCGGAAGCTGTCCGCAAATGCATGAGCTGTTTCGACGAATCAGGAAAGTCGCTCAAACGAACTCTTCAGTGCTTATCAATGGTGAATCAGGTACTGGCAAAGAACTGGTTGCTCGAGGAATTCATGATTTGAGCAATCGGGAAGGCCAAGAAATGATCTCGGTAAACTGTGCTGCCATCCCAGAGAACCTCATCGAATCAGAGCTTTTCGGTCACGAGAAAGGTGCATTTACCGGTGCCACAGCCACGAGGACAGGGTTGGTTGAAGCCGCGAATGGAGGAACCCTATTCCTCGATGAAATCGGAGAACTTCCTCTTGAAGCTCAGGCTCGATTGCTTCGAGTTTTGCAGGAAAACGAAATTCGCAAGGTTGGTTCGGTGCAGTCAAAAAAGGTTGATGTGCGTCTTGTCGCAGCAACACACAGAGATCTCAAGCAGCTCGTAGAAGACGGGCAGTTCAGGGAAGATCTCTTCTATCGAATCAATGTCATGACCTTGCTGATTCCACCTCTGAGAGAACGCGGAAGCGATGTCCAACAACTCGCCGATGCGATCCTGCAACGAACATGCCACCGACTGAAGGCGCCGACCATGGTATTCAGTGAAGAAGCAAGTCAGTCCATCGCAGACTACAGTTGGCCGGGGAATGTGCGAGAATTAGAGAATGCGATAGAGCGTGCAGTGGTTCTCGCTAAGAGCAGTGAGATCGGCGAGGATTTGCTGGCAATCGATATGGATTCCCAGCCAGAGATTCAGCGCGCGGGCA
>JASMER010000133.1 GCA_030752195.1 Gammaproteobacteria bacterium | reverse complement strand
GCCTGAGCGTAACCAAAAACACTTGGCGGCCGGGCTCCTGGGAATCTCCATAGGAAACGCTCTCGTTCGGGTCGAGCCCGAGACCAAAAGCTAGATTCTTGGCAAATAATAGCCATGCTCAGGGCTTTGGGGGCTTGCCACCGTTCCTCCGCGGCTCTTGCGGCGCGATACCAACTGCTACGCTCAGCGGAGATCGAACAGACGTCGCCCGTATTTGCTGGAAATGAACTGCTGCAAGCACTCAACACCATTAGCGGCCACCCGCAGGCTTTACGTACCCTGCGCGACAAAATGAGCGAACTGATTTGCGGAGGATCGAACTGGCTCAGGAAGCCCGCAAGTACAAATCTTTCCAGAACACCTGACAGAGCCCTATGCTGACTCACGATAAAGAGCCGAAGTGAACTCACACGAATACGCCCTCCATTGATCGGCTGTTTGCCGTTCACAGAAGTTTCCCTTTAATTTTCTCGATGTTTCGGCGCAGCCTAGTCTTGCGATGCAAAGCCGACATCTATCAACCCGTCCGCTTTCTCCCAGATTAGGGATTTAGACTCTCAATCAACACTAAAAATTCCCCTTCATCCATGATTTTTATCCCCAATGCCTCCGCCTTGTCGCGCTTTGATCCAGCGCCCGGACCTGCCACGACGACACTGGTATTTTTGGACACGCTGCCGGCAACTTTTGCACCCAGCGCCTGCAGCCTAGCTTTTGCCTCATTGCGCGGCATTCCCTCAAGAGAGCCTGTCAGCACAAAGGTCTGACCCGCCAGGGAATTCGCATTGGCGCTGCGAGTTCCCTGCTGAATAACAAAACCACACTGAATCAACTGTTCAATTAAGGAAAGATTGTGCTCCTGACGGAAAAATGTGGCTATATGCGAAGCCATAATCGGCCCAATGTCCGGAATCCGTTCATGATCATCCGCGCAGGCATCGATGACGCTTTGCAATTCCTGATAATGAATCGCGAGGGCCTGCGCGGTCGCTTCGCCTACCTCGCGAATTCCAAGAGCGTATAAAAAACGGGCCAGTGTCACCTGCTTGCTTTTATCGATCGCCGCAATCAGATTTTGCGCGGATTTAGGCCCCATGCGCTCGAGCTCGCTGATCTGGGAGGCTTCCAACCGATAAAGGTCGGCAACCGTGGTGATCAGATCTTGATCAACCATGACCTCGACCAGTTTGTCACCCAGTCCCTCAATGTCCAGAGCAGACCGGGACGCAAAATGCTTAACCGCCTCTTTGCGCTGCGCGGGACAAATCAGTCCGCCACTGCACTTATAGAGGACTTCTCCTTCTTTAAGAACCGGAGAGTCACAGGCAGGGCAACGGCTTGGCATAACAATGATGCCGGGCGTCGGATTCTTCTCTGGCGACATCACCCGGATGATCTTTGGTATTACATCGCCCGCACGTCGCACAATAACTGAATCGCCGACGCGTAATCCAAGCCGTTCGACTTCGTCCATATTATGCAAGGTCGTATTACTAACCGTGACGCCGCCGACGAATACCGGCTTCAGCCTCGCCACTGGCGTTATTGTCCCTGTTCTGCCCACCTGAAATTCTACGCCAAGAACCTTCGTCGACTTTTCCTCTGCGGGAAATTTGTAGGCCATCGCCCATCTCGGTGTGCGGGAATTCTGACCGAGTTCACGCTGAATGTTAAGATCGTTGACTTTAATTACTGCCCCATCGATTTCATAATTCAGCGTGTGGCGCCTTTTCAGAAGACCCAGGCAATAGTCAAGACAGCCATCAATCCCCGTTTTGATAGTGCGATCAGGATTGATTGGCAGCCCCCAGGCTTCGAGCAGCTCAAAGACATCCCCTAACCGACCAGGCACTTCCACTCCGTCGACGAGGCCGATGCTGTAGCAGAACATTTGCAGAGGGATTCTGGCTGCCTTTCGGGGGTCTAATTGCCTGACCGCACCGGCGGCAGTATTGCGCGGATTGACAAACACCTTTCCCCCTTCGCGTTCAGCCCGACTATTAAGCTTTTCGAATCCCGCCTTCCCGAGATAAATTTCACCACGAACCTCAAGCCGGCCCGTCATCCCTTGGGCGTCCAGACGCAGTGGAATGGGATGGATCGTGCGAACATTGTGGGTGATGTCTTCTCCAGTAAGCCCATCACCACGAGTTGCTGCACGCTCAAGGACACCATCCACATATAGCAAACTCACCGCAATACCATCGATCTTGGGTTCGCAACTGTATTCGAGGTCCGCCTCAGAACCTAGACGTTTTTTGATTCTGGATTCGAAGTCCTGTAAGTCCTGCTCATTAAAAACCTTGTCCAATGAGAGCATGGCCTGCTCATGGTTAACCTGGGTGAACTGAGCGAGGGGCTCTGAACCAACCCGCCGGGTCGGGGATTCAGGGGTGACAAGATCATATTTCTGCTCAAGGTCTTTCAGGCGTTCGAATAAAGCATCGTAGTCAGCATCCGGGATTTCGGGGCTGTCAAGCGTATAATAGAGGCGGTTATGATAATTAACCTCACGGCATAAAGCGGCCACCTCTTGCAGGATCTTGTCAGGATCAGTCATATTAGGTCTGTCTGGAGTAAAGCAGAGTTAGGCGCTGTTGCCAGCTGCCCGTAATTGGCGCAGTTCAAAGTCTTTGATTCTCTGGCGATAGTGCTCAATCGTCTGAGAAGTCATCACATTACGGTGATCGTCTTTCAACTCACCGTCAAGCGATTCCTTCAGTTGGATTGCAACATCAAGCATATGATCAAACGCTTCTAGATTGTTGGTCGGAGAAGGCAGGGCTAAAAACAAACTGACGCCGCTCGTTCTGAAATCGGTCATCGAATTCAGATCGAAGGTTCCCGGATTTAGAATGTTTGCAACACTAAAGATCACCGGGCCGGTTGTTTTGCCGAGAGACCGCTTGTGGAAAATATTCATCTCACCAAACTTTAGCCCGTTGGTGATCAAGGCCTCCAACAGATCATCACCATGCAGCTCGAAACCCTCACGAGCCATCACGTTGCATACCAGTACCTCCGCAGGCCGCGCTACTGACGACTGTTGTCGGACTTTCGACGGCCTGCTGTTTGGGACTTCTTTCTGGGTTTCAACTGGTGCACTGCCTAACCGGTCCAACTGCTGGCCGGCGGCGACCGCTTGTTCCTCGCTGGCGTCTTCGTCAATCCCATTGAGCTCGTCAGCCAGGTTTCCGGAGACAGCGACCTCAGGAGACACAGCTTCCTGCCCCCTTACTGCCTCGTCATCCTCCTCAAAAACGAAGCTGTCTGGGCGTTCCCTCACTGTTGGTGATGAAGCAACTGCGGTCACTATCTGCCTTTTTCGCCGGGAACCGAGCAAGGCTGCGGCCCTTGAAACCAAGGTCTCTGCGCCTGCATTCCGCTTCGCAGAATGATGATCACCCTCATCAAAAAGCCTAGTCTGGGCTGGTGCAGATGGGTGACCACCAATACGTTCACCGGCCGTCATGGAAAACTCATTCAGTTCATCGTCAGCTTCAGACTCATGGTCAGGTTCATCAGGAGATTCTTCCAGCCCCTGCGCCTCATCCGGTTCACCAAATTCGTCCGATTGTTCAGAGGAGCCTTCCTCGTTAGTCGGAGCATCGGGGTCAGCCGTGATAAAAACGGACTCAGACGGATCTCCACCGCCTTCCTCATAATCAAGCAGCACCTCATCAGGATGCTCACCACTGGCGTCAATCTGCCCAATCTCGTTGTCTGCACGGTCTGATGGCTCATAACCGTGTTGCGGGGCTTCCGTTTCGCCCGCAACGCGTCGCGCTTCAAAAGCGTTCTGTTGACTGCTCTCCGTTAATTCAGTGAGTTGGGCATCAGTGTCCTCCGAACTCCCCTCCTCGCTTGAGAAGCCTTCCGGTGCATCAGAACATCCCACGGCTACCGAATCCATCAACAGCGGGACGGCCTCGTCTTCTGCCTCAAGGTCGAGCGCCTCTGCCCGCATTGTCGCTCTCTCGAGCTTGCTGAGCATGCCTGCCTGCAATGCCCCGTCTCGCCGCACCACGCGAGCGCCGCCACCAGGCAATTCGGCAAGTTCCAGAGAATCTAAATCAACGTCCGTGGGGATATTTTTATCGATCGCGATGCGCAATTGGCCACGGCGAGTCTGGAGAGCCACGAACAGACCGCGCAAAATGATGCCAATAATGGCTAAGCCGAGTAAAAGGATGATCAGTTCACGTAAACTCATGATTTAATGAGCGTACCGGCCGGAGAATTACCAATTGAAATTATCAGTATTATCTGACGGTTAAGTACATTTCTTTAGTAAAAATGGGTTCAGACATAGCCAGATCACATCGCTGCCAACTCCGCTGCTTCGTCAATGTCCACAGCAACAATGCGTGAAACGCCCGCTTCGTGCATGGTGACGCCCAGCAACTGGTTAGCGACTTCCATGGTGATCTTGTTGTGAGTAATAAAAATGAATTGCACGTTCGTAGACATTTCCGCCACAAGCTTGGCATAACGGCCGACATTAGCATCGTCCAGCGGCGCGTCCACCTCATCAAGCATGCAAAAAGGTGAAGGGTTGAGGTGGAAAATCGAAAAAACCAGAGCGATCGCAGTCATCGCTTTCTCACCACCAGAGAGGAGGTGAATGGTGCTGTTTCGCTTCCCTGGCGGTCGCGCCATGATCGCCACGCCGGTATCCAGCAGATCTTCCCCTGTCATGTCCAGATAGGCGTGGCCCCCTCCGAAGATCCTCGGAAAGAGACTCTGCAAGCCGCCATTGATTTTGTCGAATGTCTCCTTGAACCGGGTTCGGGTTTCCTTATCGATCTTACGAATCGCGTTTTGCAGGGTTGCCAAAGCCCGCTCCAAATCTTCATTCTGCTTATCCAGGTAGACTTTCCGTTCAGATTGCTTCTGGTATTCATCAATCGCAGCC
>JASMER010000132.1 GCA_030752195.1 Gammaproteobacteria bacterium | reverse complement strand
ATCAGTGAAAAGGCATTGCCTACACCCGTTGTTGTCACGACGTTAATGACTATACCGACTGCGACCAGCAGTAGGGCCGTGGTAACCATGTTACGGACGCCATCCACTACTGCATCAAAAATGTCAGGCAGTCTCATTGGGCTGGAAGATAACCATGAAGCCGCGATGACTGAGAGGATGGCGAACGCGGCCGATGAGGTCGGTGTTCTGCCGGCGATAAGGAACCCGATCAGGACTCCCAGTGGAATGACGAAATGCCAGCCCTCTTTGAGCACCGTGCTGACCAATTCTCCTTCACCGTCACCGGCAGCTGTCAGACCTAGTCGTTTGGCCTCGATGCGGACAAAATAAGACACGGTCAGAAAGTAAAGCAGGGCTGGTAGCGCAGAAGCGGCAATTACCGTGAGATAGGAGATTTGTGTATAACTGGCGAGTACGAAAGCACCCGCGCCCATAACGGGCGGCATAAGCGCGCCGCCGGTGGATGCCGCGGCTTCGACTCCAGCAGCAAACCGCGGAGTGAATCCTGATTTTTTCATCATCGGAATCGTGATCACACCGATCGAGACGGTATTGGCAACTGCAGAACCGGTCACGGAACCCATCAGCCCAGAACCTACTACAGAGACCAGGCCTGCACCGCCGATGAGTCGGCGGGTCAGGCAGTTAGCAAGGCGGACAATGAAATCCCCGGCGCCTGACTTCAACAGGAAGGCTCCAAAAATGATGAACATGAAGACGAAGGTGGAGGAAATATTGGCGGTAAGGCCGAACATGCCTTCACTGGTGAAGTAACTCCGGTACATGACCGTTTCGAGGCTCAGTCCCGGGAAGGCAAACACCCCACCAATGTAACGCCCCAGGAAAAGGATATAGGATAAGCTCAGCGTGATGAGGATCGGCATGAACCAGCCGGTTGTTCGCCGGGTGAATTCAATGGCTAGCGCGATTGCAATGATTGAGAAAATGTAGTCACTCAGGACGTATTCGGTCTCTCTGGCATACAGTGCATTCTCGAAGAGCACGAGATAACCGGCAGAGGCAATGGCCAGTAAGGCAAGGCCTAAGTTGATCCAGTACTTCGGAGATTGCTTGCCATCGCTCAGTGCCTCATTGGCCATGAACATGCAGATTGCGCCGAACCCGCCGAAATGGATCGCCGACAGCCAGAGCTCAGAGATGCTGGCAAATACGTTGCAATAGATGTGAAAAAGCGCGAACAGAAAAGCTGTCCAGCGCAGCCAGCGTGAATTCATAGTGCCTCACTTCCTTGACTGCCGGCGCGATCCTCTGCTTCCGTTAGCAGCAGCCGATGAGGGATGTCCAGTCCGATCTCCCGGTAATATTGAATAGCGCCCTGATGCAGTGGTGCGCCGAGTCCTTCAACAGCAATTTCCATACGCATGTCTCTGGTCGCTCGATGGATTTCATGCAGAGTGCCCAGATTTTCCCATATCACCTTGGTAATGTTGTAAACGACTTCATGGGGAATATCTGCGCGTGTTACCAGGACATTGGGGGAAGCCACAGTCGTTATCAATTCGGTTTGATTGGGATAGGTGCCCGGCGGGAATTCATACCAGTCCCAGAGCGGGTAGCGCGCATTGATTGCATCAAGAGACTCTTGGTTCCAGTTCAGGATGGTAATGCGTTCTCCCATCAGAGCATAAGCCTGGGTGATGGAGCTCACCGGTGCGCCTGCCGGAATATTCATACCAACAATATTGCCGTCCTGGATGGCGCTTGTGGTTGGACCATATCCCATATAGGCAAGCGTAAACTTCTCCTGATAATCGATGCCTAGTGAATCCAGAATAAACCGGCCGGTCTGCTCGGCGCCGGAGTTGCGGGCACCAAGCACATAACGTTCTCCGCTCAGCAGATTCAGGTCATGCATGGTGCCTGTCGCACTCAACTCCGACAACAGGACGAAGTGCTCAACGTTTTTCCAAAGCGCACTAATGCTGCGCAGATGCGACTGCGGTGAACTAACCGGACCCTCACCATCCCAAGACCAGGCCCCGAACGGGCCCTGCAGGATTGCAAACTGAGCCTGGTTGTCCCGAAGCAGCTTGATGTTTTCCAGTGACCCGGCTGAGCTGATGGCGGTCATAGAAATGCCATCGCTCTCGGCCAGCTGCGCGTGCGCAATAGTCGCAATGGCGACTCCGACTGGATAGAAAGTGCCCCCGGTCGTTGCGGTCGTGAGCACGTAAGGTCTGGCCTTACTCAGCTCATCACTGCAGGCGCCAAACAGCAGTGATGTCAGAATGACGACATAGTTAAGCCGTGAGATTTTGCCGTCTTTCAAGGTTTGAGGCACGAGCATGTAAGCTCAATTCTTCTTGCGGTCGGCGCCAAGCGTATCCCGGACCGTGCCGGAAAGAGGCTTTTCAGTTTCAAGCGCGTCGATCAGCTTAAAGGTGCCACCTAGCACGGCCACACCAACCGTCACACCGACGATCAGGGCGATACGGAAGAACATGTGGATGTAGACGCCGGAGTAGTAAAAGCCGATTTCGGCGATTACGTTGATAAGTACCATAGAGACGCCAAACGCTGTCCAGACGATTTTCTTCATGAGGTGCTCAATGGAATCCAGTTGCTACTGGTTTTTCAGTGTGAGAGTAACAATAATCCCTGAATCTGACTAGCATCGAAGTGTGTAAATACGATGATGTCGTCCCACTCGTCATCATTGAGCCGTGCCGCGATCAGGTCGCCGCCGACGGCCTCCTGTGAAAGCGCGATTTCATCAGTCGCCTCGCGACTCTCCATTAGGTCCTGGTAGGGATTTCCACTCCTGGAAGCGCTGTTGATAATTTCTCTGATGTCTATTTCATAGTTGTCGCGGTTCCGAGAGTAATTCAGCGCTCCAAGGAAACTGTCTTCTCGAGCTGGCTCAATAATGTTCAGCAGGATTTTGATCTGATCGTTCATCAGTACTAATAGGTCGTTGTCTTCGTGCGGACTGTCGAGGCGAGCTGTGGCGGTGGGTGTTACGCCATCCGCTTGAAGTGTTTCCGCCTCGTTGTTCAGAGTCTGATAGGCATTCGCCAGACGCAGCACGGAGGGAAATTTAAGGTCAACTGTCACCTTTCTGGCTGGGCGCCTCTCAAACCGTTCACCATTGTTAGTATAGATAAACGCATCAATGGCAATGGATCCAGATAAAGCAAGCCAGACAAAGATGTCGCCCACTGAAATCGATTCGACTCGCCAAAGCCAAAGATCTTTCAGTCCATCGCCGTCCTCGTCATACAGAAATGTGCTTAGTACATTGCCCCCGGAACGAAGAACCTGGCTGGCTTGATCGGTATTCACGCCGTCTGCTTGACCGGTAAATATCGACACTTTACCTCCTTCTCTGAGGAGAAGGTCGTCAATACCATCCCCGTCGATATCTTCCAGAATTTCTTCGTGGGTGAGGGCGAGAACACCGGTCAGGTTAGAGAAATCAAGATTGTCGATATCAAACTGTCCAATGTTTTCTTCTATAGCTGCGATGTCAAGGAAAAAGTCAGGAGTCAAGGGGAAATGACGGCCCGGAGTGCGACCGGCGAGAAACACTTCCAGCTTTTCTTCTGTTCGGACAATTAAGTCCTCCTGGCTGTCGGCATTCACGTCCCTGAGAGTTAAGTTGGGTATACGAACCGCCTGTCCTGCAGAGCGATTAAGCCGATTGATGTTGAGCTGAGTGCGCAGACGGGTTTCGGAGAGAATGCTGAGAGGGGCCTCGAAATTTCCACCGCCTTCATTCATGAGCAGGTGAATTTCGCCGGCACCCGGAATCACCAGATCAGTTAATCCGTCGACGTTGATGTCTCTTGCGAAATGCAGACGATTGATCCCTCGGCTGATGAAGCCAGGGAGTTCGGAAGCAATCGTTTGGGGCGGCATGATGCCCTCACCACTGATGGGAAAGCGCACTGCCCGCTTGCCGTCCAGCAAGGCGATCACACTAACCTGGCCTTCAGTGCCGAAACCTCTGCTCAGGTCCCAGCCGACGGCCCGTGATTCAAATCTTATCTCTCTAAAACCCGAATCAAAATCAAACCCGCTTTCATGCTGGAAATACACCCTGAGGTGGCTGTCGATCAGGGTCACCAGATCGTTCAGGTTGTCACCATTTAGGTCGGCAATCACGAGCGATTCGGCGCTTCCCGGCAGGGCAAATGCCTGCTGAGTGAAACTGGGCACTTCGGCGATAAGGATTTCACCGTTGCTGAACATCAGACAGCAGATGACGACAAGGCTTCTGACCGCAGAGATGCTAGCTTCATGGATTTCTGAATAGCTATTCTTCTGTAAAGTCATTTAGGGTCGGGCCACCAGAAGCGTGGTTGTTCGTCCATGTCGCAATATTAGATCCGGTCGTTCATCTGCGTTGAGCGACAATACTTCGAATTCGAATACGGTTCGCGGAGCGACGTACTCCCAGAAAGCGTCATTCGAAATGGTCAGATCCGTGTCGATTTTCTTGGCCGCAAGGGTGCCATTTTCCGTGATGTAAAGCGCATCGTTGCGACCGTCTCCGTCAACGTCATATTTCAGCGACATCTGCTCTGACAGTCCTCGAACATTATCAGCGGCAAAAACTTCAACCAGACTGGAGCTGGGCCGTCGATTGAAAACCTGGCCGGGTTCGCTTTCCTGTGAGCTAAACAGCAGTTGGGTTCGGTTGATACTCGCGCTGCGAATCGCATCGACGACCGGGATTGTGTAAAAGCTGGCGCTAAGAAAGGTTTCCCCCTGTGCTTGGGTGATGACATCAAGATTCAAGTCGTACCCAGAGAAGCGCATGACCTGATTGGCCTGAGTAAAATCAAAACTGCCTGACTGATTGAGGTGCAGGCTTGCGGTCCATTCATTGCCGTCGCCTGACAGACGCAGGATGTCTGACAGACCATCGCTGTTCAT
>JASMER010000131.1 GCA_030752195.1 Gammaproteobacteria bacterium | reverse complement strand
TGCAAAGCTGCCCCGGCCCTGGGTAGGTATTGGTCAGAGCACAGGCTGCGCGGTGATCATGGACAGCCTGCTCAATCGGAAGCTAGATGAGCGATTCGGGCTGGCGTATTATATTCTGCTGTGTCCGCTGCTGTATCCGGTTGGCTGGTCTCTAAGTCGCTATGTGTTCTACCTGACCCGATCTTTCCTGTCCGACATCAGGCGGAGCTTTGCTCGGAACAGTCATGACGACGGATTTCTGCGCTTTCTCAGGGAACATGACTGTCTGCAGGCTCGGACGCTGCCCACCGCCTGGGTTGCAGCGATGGCCGATTATCAGCAGCGCTTTGCTGTGGCTGGTCAGTCCGAGGTGCCGGTCCAGATTATTCAGGGGACGGATGACGGGACGGTCGACTGGCGGAAAAACCTGCCGCTGATCAGGGAGAAATTCCCGGCCGGCTGCGTTCACCTGCTTGATAACGCTAGACATCATCTGGTGAATGAGTCCGCGGCCTTTCGCGATCTGCTATTTGCCCGGCTTGCCGGTATAATCAGACCTTAGCTTACGCAGGTTGCGCCGTCGGCAAGACTGGCCGGGTTTACCTAGAACAGCACCCGGCAACGAATTGTGCCGTTGACCTGATTCAGACGCCCCAGAGCAAGGTCGCTGTACTTTTCGTCAATATCCATGACGACGTAGCCAACCCGGTCATTGGTCTGCAGGTATTGTGAGCTGATGTTAATCCCGGTTTCGGAAAAAACATTGTTGATTTGGGAAAGGATACCCGGCACGTTTTCGTGAATGTGCAGCAGTCGATGGTTGCCCGGATGCGCTGGAAGTGCCACCTCGGGAAAATTCACCGAGGTGAAGCTTGAGCCATTATCACTGTACTTCACCAGTTTCTCGCTGACTTCAATCCCGATGTTCTCCTGCGCTTCCATGGTACTTCCACCGACGTGGGGTGTGATTATGCAGTTATCAAACTCTCTGAGCGGGGATAGGAACTCCTCGTCATTGGATTTGGGCTCGGAGGGATAGACGTCAATCGCTGCGCCGGCGATGGCCTTGTTTGCCAAAGCCTCGGCAAGCGCGTCTATATCTACCACGTTTCCGCGAGAAGCATTAATCAGGATGCCGGAATATTTCATGGCCGCAAGCTCTTGGCGGCCAATAAGGTTTCGGGTGTCTGGCGTTTCCGGCACATGCAGACTGATGACGTCACAGAGGCGAAGCAGCTCAGCCAGGGAACTCACCTGTTTCGCATTACCGAGCGGTAGTTTAGTGACCACGTCATACAAATAAACTTCCATCCCCATGGCTTCGGCCAGCACGCTCAGCTGGGATCCGATGTTCCCGTAGCCGATGATGCCCAGTTTTTTGCCGCGAGCTTCAAATGAACCCTTGGCGGCTTTCTGCCAGACGCCACGGTGCATAAGTGCATTTTTTTCTGGAATACCCCTGAGAAGCAGAATCGCTTGACCGATCACCAGCTCAGCCACACTGCGAGTATTGGAAAAAGGCGCGTTGAATACTGGGATGCCACGCCGGAGTGCGGAGTCCAAATTCACCTGATTCGTGCCGATGCAAAAACAGCCGACTGCCAGCAGTTTGTTCGCGGCAGCAAATACCTCCTCGGTCAGCTGAGTACGCGATCGGATCCCCACAAAGTGCGCGTTGGCGATACGTTTTTTCAGCTCGTTTTCCGCCAGTGACGTTTTCAGATACTCAACATTGTCGTAGCCGGCTCGATTGAGTGTGTCCAGTGCGCTCTGGTGCACGCCCTCTAGCAGCAGGAATTTGATTTTGCTTTTTCTGAAAGAAGTCGGTTGAGAACTTTGAGTGAGTGACATGGTCTGAGGTTCGCCGAAAGGTCAGTAGGGGCTTTGAATGGGCGCGAATGGTATCACACTCATGCCGGGCCCGCGTTTGAGATGGTACGGTATGTCAGTCCGGCATTGGGTTGTCGTCCATAAGGCCATTAGGCGATTGCATTCAAGACGGCAAACGCCATCATTTCGCGGCGAGCCGCCCTGCCCAAACGGGTTATGCCCGGTAAATGACTGAAGCCCCAGTGCCGGAAACAAATATACGTCGCCAGTTGTGGACAGGATCTTTACCAGGCGCGAATAGCTGAGCCATTGGAGTATTCCGCGGGCTTGGCGTAAGGGCCTTGGGAGACTTTTGAGCGAGCCGCTCTGGCGAGAATCGAGAGCAACGCTTCGAGTTGGGTTTCGTGGCTGGTCTGTGTCGTGCTGGCAGGCGAGCGCTGTCAGCGCTGAAAAAGGGCCTCTGTTGTGAAAAACGGCGTGCCGATGATACAGATCATGGAGCCTGTCGTATTTACAACCAAGCTAGGAGTGTTGGCCGGTCATTTTGCGTCGACTAGCCAGCTTCCACTGAGCCAGTTTAGGCTAGAGTCCCGACAGTAGGCCGGTACAAAAAATGCTGCGAGCCTTTGTCGGGATAAGTTGCAGTCATGATCCGTGTTAGGGAATAAGCTTGGAGATTTAGGCCGTGAAGCGAGTTCGAAGAGCAGGTCTGAAAGATTATGCGGAAGAACACTACATGGCTACGCTGAAATGAACTGCACCGAAATTATATGTTCCCGGACGGGGATATGAGTAATTGAAGACAGAACAACACTGATGAGTACTGAAGCCTCAAGCGTGCTTGCCGCGCTCTCAGAAATTGTTGGCGAGGATTGGGTAAAAACTGATCCCGCAGACTTGCAGACTTATGGCACAGACTGGACCAAGCAGTTTCCTGTGGCGCCCTCTGTAATCGTGTTGCCAAAAACTGCCGCTGAAGTTCAGGCGGTGGTCAAGTTGGCGAACGAGGCCACCCTCAAAATAGTGCCCTCTGGAGGTCGCACCGGTCTCAGTGGTGGAGCAGTTGCCACTAACGGCGAAGTGGTTCTGGTTCTGGACCGGATGAACCAGATCCTTGACTTCAATGCAGCGGATCGTCAGGTGACCTGTGAAGCGGGTGTTGTCACCGAGCAGCTGCAGCAGTTTGCCGAGAGTCAGGGGCTGTTTTACCCGGTAGATTTCGCATCCTCTGGTTCCAGTCAGCTGGGTGGCAATGTCGCGACCAACGCGGGCGGTATCAAGGTGATTCGCTACGGAATGACCCGCAGCTGGGTGACCGGTATGAAAGTGGTGACGGGTCGTGGGGATTTACTGGATCTAAATCGGGGTCTGACCAAGAACGCGACCGGTTATGATTTTCGCCACCTGTTTATTGGCTCCGAGGGAACGCTTGGCATTGTCGTAGAACTGACCATAGCTCTGTCTGTACCACCGCAGGATCCTGCTGTGCTGATTATGGGTGTTGAGGACATGACCAAGACCATGCCAGTGCTTGAGGCCTTTCAGAAAAAGCTCTCACTTACCGCATTTGAATTCTTCTCGGAGCAGGCGCTGAGACACGTCATCGCGGGAAAAAACCTCGCCAGACCCTTCGAGACGGCCTCGAACTTTTATGCACTGCTTGAATTTGAGCAGCGCGGTAAGGAAGATCTCGAAGACGCCATGGTACTTTTCGAGCATTGTCTCGAGCAGGGCTGGGTTGTCGACGGCACAATGAGCCTGAGTCTGACGCAGGCCGAAAGCCTGTGGCGGCTGCGCGAGGATATTTCCGAGACCATTGCCCAGTTCACGCCCTACAAAAACGACATTGCTGTGCGCGTGTCTGCGGTGCCGCAGTTTCTGAAGGATGTCGACAGCCTGGTGCGTGAACAGTATCCGGAGTTTGAAATCATCTGGTTCGGCCATATCGGCGATGGCAACGTTCACCTCAATATTCTGAAGCCGGAGAATCTCGATGCGCAAGCATTCTTCGAACAGTGCGACAATGTATCGAATCAGGTGTTCAGTCTCGTGCAGCAATACGGAGGCAGCATCTCCGCTGAGCATGGCGTTGGCTTGCTGAAGAAGCCGTATCTAAGCTACTCGAGAGACCCGCAGGAAATCGAATACATGCGCTTGATCAAACAGGCCTTCGATCCCAATGACGTGCTGAACCCTGGTAAGGTGTTCGATCTGTAGCTCTGCTTCTGCATTGACACAACCTGATGATGTGCTTTCCAGCGCGGGAAAGCGTGCAGATTCGGTGCGTACTGACAATGTGCGTGCCCTCAATAGCTTCAAAATCCTCGTAAATAAGGTTTCCATCTGGGCCGCAGAGGGCGTAATATGCTAGTGCCGATGTTTGTTGGCGGGGTTTCGGTCGCAAGCCGAACCTGTTTTTTGTTATGGTAAGTATGAGAATAGTATGTCTGATTTAGTAGAGGGTACCGTCAAGTGGTTTAACGACGAGAAGGGTTTTGGCTTCATTGAGCAGGAAGGTGGTAAAGATGTATTTGTACACTTTAGCGCAATCAACGGCTCTGGAAGACGAACGCTTCACGAAGGCCAGAAGGTAACTATGGAAGTTACTCAAGGTCAAAAGGGCCCCCAAGCGGAAAATGTAAATCCGCTCTAGTCGTTTTAACGACTAGATTCTTCGCAAGAATCCACAAGCAGCTTAGGCTACATCTATGCAGCAGACGCTGACCGTCTGCTCTGATTTTTTGGTAAATCTTGCCGCTTGATCTGCAGTGACCCCGGGGTAGACGCTGAGAGAGACCTCTCAGCAAACCAGACTCCGAAGGCGCGCCACAACCTCGCTCGCCTTCAGAAAAGGGGATCCGCCCGCCTGGTCTCCACGCCATCTGCTGTGCCAAGCAGCAAGATGTCTGCGCCCCTTTCCGCGAAAAGCCCGTTGGTAATAGTGCCGGTAATTTGATTGAGGTCCCGCTCCAGCTGTCTGGGATCGATAATGTCGAGATTGTAGACGTCTAAAATGTGATTGCCGTTATCTGTAACGCACCCTTCGCGGTATACCGGGTCGCCGCCGAGTTTGACGATTTCCCTGCCCACATAGCTGCGCGCCATCGGAATGATCTCGACGGGC
>JASMER010000130.1 GCA_030752195.1 Gammaproteobacteria bacterium | reverse complement strand
GGCAGAGGCAGCAGTTCAGTTTGTTGGGCCTGTCCGGACAGCGGCGCGGCGGTCAGCACGCAAATGGCAAGGGCAATCGACAGACGTTGGCGAAAGGTCATCATCGGACTTCCTGAAAAGCGATTTTGTAAGTTGATACGATTCTGTCAATGGTTTCAGTTTATGCCGGCGTTGGCAACATGCCAGGCGGGCTCGGGACATCCCTCTTTCGACCGGCTACAACTGCGATGGGGCCGGGCGCAGCCAGGCAGTGGGATCCTGTGGCTCGCCGTTGCGTCTAATCTCAAAGTACAGCCCGACATTGCGGTCGCTGCTATTGGTGCCGGACCGTGCCAGCATCTCGCCCGCGTCTACCCAGTCGCCGCTGTTGACGGTCAGCGCTTCATTGTGAGCGTAAAGGCTCATATAGCCCTGCCCATGATCGAGCACGATCAGCAGCCCGGATCCCCGCAGCCAGTCAGCAAAAACCACCCGACCGGGGTATATGGCTCGGACTGGATTGCCCGGGTTCGGTTCGTATGACAGCCCCTTTCGTATCAGGCTGCCGCCGCCATAGGTAGCGCCAAACGCATGGGCCACCGGCTCATCAACCGGTGGCTGCAGCGAGCCGCGACTATCGGCCAAGGGCGTGATCTGCGCAAAGGGCGACACGCCCTCAATCGCGCGGATGATTTCTTTAATCAGCTGCTGCAGCTCTGACTGCTGTGTTTCCAGGCGCGTCATGGCGCTGCTGCGGCTGGCGATACTGTTTCTGAGGTTTGCCAGCGCGGCAGCCTGCGATTCACGGGCATTTGCCAGCTCGTTCTCAAGCTGCACGGCGAGCCGCTGTTGTCTGTCCAGTAGACTCAGGTTTTCCGCGGCCTCGGCACCCAGAGCAGCCAGTTCAGAGAGGGTAGTGTTGAAGGTCGTGATCCGGGTAAGCTGAAATTCCGACAGATAGCGCGTGTAAAGCAGTTGCCGCGCACCCTCGGGCAGATTTTCGGCGTTGAGCATGCTTTTGAGCGCATTGTTTTTGCGGTTGAGGTAGGCGTGTTGGAGCAGAGCGGCCAAAATTTGTTCCTGCTCGTGCTTACTGGCGAGCAATTCACGGGACTGCTGCTGCAGACTTTGCTGCTCGGCGCGGGCAGCAGCCAGTGCCTGAGTCTGTTCTGCCAGAGCCTGCTGTGCTTTTGACAGCGCCAGCTGAGTTTTTCTTAGTGCGCTTTCCTGTTCGGTTTCGCGAGTCGTGGCTTTTTGTAACCAGACCTGAATGTCAACAATGGCTGCCGTGACTTCGGATAAATCCCGCTCAGCCTGTTCGCGCTCCTGCGCGGCAACTGCGGCGCCAGCGCAAACCCACAAGCCGAGGCTCAGCATCAGACCGCGCGAGGAGGGTTTAACTGCGACAGCTGGCACTCAGGCGCTCGCCAGAGCCGGCTCCGATGGCTGCAGCAGCACCCTGCCGGTCATTTCATCGGGTACCGGCATGGACATCAGGTAGAGTAGAGTGGGCGCGATATCACATAGACTGCCGTCGCTGGTGAAGGTCAGATCACTCGCGCCGACATAAACCAAAGGCACGGGTCCATTGGTGTGAGAGGTCAGGGGCTGATGCGTTTCCGGATCGAGCATCTGTTCCACATTGCCGTGATCGGCGGTGATGAGCAGATGGCCTCCGGCTTCCTCGATGGCGGATACAACTCGGCCGAGACAGGCATCGATGGTTTCCACCGCCCTTATTGAAGCCTCGAAATTTCCGGTGTGTCCGACCATGTCACCATTTGCATAGTTGCAGATTATGGTGTCGTAGTTGCCTGAAGCGATGGCCTTGACCAGATCATCAGTGACTTCAACGGCCGACATTTCTGGTTTCAGGTCATAGGTCTTCACCTGAGGAGAAGGAATCAGAGTGCGGTCTTCACCGGCGAAAGGTGCTTCGCGACCGCCGTTAAAAAAGAAGGTAACGTGAGCATATTTTTCCGTCTCAGCGATACGCAGCTGGGTGCGCTGGTTGTCGGCCAGATACTGCCCGAGCACGTTGTCCAGTACTTGCGGAGGATAGGCACAGGCAGCGTCGATATCGGCAGCGTATTCGGTGAGCATCACGAAATCACCCAGCAGAGGCCGAACGTTCCGCGCAAAACCATCGAAGTCATCATCCACCAAGGTCCGGGTCAGCTGCCTGGCCCGGTCTGCGCGGAAATTCATGAACAGCACCACGTCACCGTCATCAATCAGCGCTGGTGCCTCGCCATCGCTCTGAATCACCGTGGCCTGCACAAATTCGTCGTCCTCGTCCCGCTGATAGGCAGCTTCCAGTCCGGCGCTGGCGCTGGCACTAGTAAAGGGCGCTTTGGCTTCGGTCAGTAGCCTGTAGGAACTCTGCACCCGGTCCCATCGGTTGTCGCGGTCCATGGCATAGAATCGTCCGCACAGTGAGGCGACCCGACCGATACCGTGGCGCTGGAAAAAGGCCTCTGCCCTCTGCAGTGAGGCCAGAGCGCTTCGGGGCGGGGTGTCCCGGCCGTCCAGAAAGGCATGTAGGTAGAGCTTTCGAACGCCGCGCTGTCGTGCCAGTTCCAGTGCCGCCATGATTTGGTCTTCGTGGCTGTGGATGCCGCCCGGTGACATCAGTCCCAGTACATGCAGCGCGGTTTCGCTGCTGGCGGCACGCTTGGCAGCCTGAACCAGCACTTCATTTTCATAGAACTCGCCTTCTTCGATGTCCTTGTCGATGCGGGTCAGGCTCTGATAGACCACCCGCCCGGCGCCCAGATTCATGTGGCCGACCTCGGAATTGCCCATCTGTCCGGCCGGCAGGCCAACGGACTGACCAGACGTATCGATCAGCGTCGATGGTTGCTGCTGCCACAGGCTGTCCCAGCTCGGGGTTGAGGCGATGGCGATGGCGTTGCTATCGGTGGCTTCTCGATGGCCCCAGCCATCGAGAATTAAAAGAAGGGCGGTGGATTTCTTGCTCATGGCGATTTGTGTACCTCTGGCTCTGCCGGCAATTGGTAGCAGCAACTGCTGACTAAGGTCCGTTATTATCCTCGAAAGATCGGATTCTGGCGAGCGCAGCGCGCCGGGCCGCTTCTTTCGACCGGGCTACCCGTGTATACTTCGTGCCTCTTTGGAAACCGGTTACTTCGGCGCTGGTTGAGATGAATTAACTGGTTAATAAGCATATAAAATATTTATACCTTGGCCGTGGAACAGTTTTTCGAATTTATAGGCAACCATCTGGCGCTCTCCTCCATGTGGGTAGCAAGCGCAGCGGCCATTATTTTTTACCACGCGCGCACAGCTGCGTCCTCGGTTGGTCCGCAGCAGGCGGTCATGCTGATCAACCGGCAGGATGCGGTGGTGGTCGACATTCGTGACAAGAAAGAATTTGAAGCCGGCCATATTGTGGATGCTATCCACATTCCTCTGGCCAAGCTCAAGCAGCGGGCGCCAGCCGAACTCAAGAAATTTAAGGAGCGCCCCCTACTGGTTGTCTGCAAGATGGGGCAGCATGCGGGAGAGGCGGTCAAAACCCTCGAAGAGCTCGGCCACGAGGAAGTGAGCAAACTTTCTGGTGGTGTCACCGAGTGGAAGGCGCAGTCCTATCCGCTGGTGCAAAGCTGAGTCCAACAACTTTTTCACTTTTGATGAGATAGACAGGAATTACCATGGCAGAAGAAAGCAACAACTCCCCAGAGGCTGCCGCGGATGGCGCTCAGCCAGCTGGCCCGCAGTTTGCGCTGCAGCGGATTTATCTTAAGGATACTTCTTTCGAGTCGCCGAAAAGCCCTCAGATCTTCCAGACACAGTGGAGCCCCAAGATCAACTTCGACATCAAGACGCGCAACACCAAGGTTGCCGATGATGTGTATGAGGTGGTGTTGGTGCTGACGGCGGAAGCGCAGCTGGAGGAGGAGACCGCGTTTGTCGTCGAGGTACATCAGGCCGGTATCTTCACCGTCAAAGAGTTCAGCGAAACTGATCTCGAGCGGGTGCTGGCCACGGTATGTCCGAGCATCCTGTTTCCCTACTCACGGGAGTCGCTCGACGCGCTGGTGGTCAAGGGTAGTTTTCCTCCGCTGATGGTTGCCCCAATCAACTTCGAAGCGCTATACGCTCAGCAGAAGCAGGCGGCCGAGCAGCAGGCTAGCAGCGGCGAGGCCGCACCGGAGAGCGTGCAGTAAGCTCAGATTCCTTCAGTAAAGTTTAGCTGCCGCCAGGCCTCATACACCAGGATTGCAGCCGCGTTGGAGAGATTCAGGCTACGGCTTTCTTGCAACATTGGGATGCGTAATACCCCATCCTGCCCGATCTCTGTCCGAATAGTCTCCGGCAGTCCGCGGGTTTCCGAACCAAAAACCAGAAAATCCTTATCCTCGAACGCCACTTCCGTGTAAAACCGGGTTCCTTGGGTGCTCAGCCCGAACAGGCGCGCGCTGGGCTGCTTTTCGCGGAATTCCTGCCAGCTCTCATAAATCGCAAGGCCGGCATATTCATGATAATCCAGCCCTGCCCGCCGCATTTTTTTGTCTTCCAGGGCAAATCCCAGCGGCTTGATCAGATGGAGCTGTGATCCCGTATTTGCGGCTAAACGGATGATATTACCCGTGTTTGGGGGTATTTCTGGCTCAAAAAGGACGATATTGATCAAAACTCAAGCAACTCGCGGGTGGGAAGTCGGGTTGGGTGAAAGATATGGAAACTGGCAGCAACAAGAATTTCTTCTTTGAAGGCATATGTCTGGCGGTTCTGGAGCGGCTTGATTTAGCTAGAGCGACGGGCCGCGCCACCGACACTGATATTCTACTATCACCATTAATTTCTGACAGCGTCGCTGACCGAGGGAATCTGGTGGGTAGTAACGAGTGAATCAGGAATATCATACACGGCTCTGCCTCTTTCACTGACTGGATTGGGCTACTAATGTACATGCAGCATCTTGGCCTCATAGAGCT
>JASMER010000012.1:15597-22724 GCA_030752195.1 Gammaproteobacteria bacterium | reverse complement strand
CAGAGCGTTCGTGACGCCGTGTCGGGCGTTGAAGCCAAATTGCAGGGCAGAGGTCGCGTACTGTTGCGCCCCTCAGGCACCGAGCCGGTGCTGCGGGTGATGGTCGAAGGCGAAGACGCTGATCTTGTTGCGCAGTTAGCGCGTGAACTGGCAGGTGTGGTTGCCGCCGAAGCTGAGGAATTTGCCTGATCGGATTGATCTATTTGGGGGCTTTCGCGTAATTCCTACAACACTCACGTAACCTGTCTCCTGATGTGGCCACCCTCCCATGCCCGAAGGACCTGAAATTCGACGCGCCGCCGACAAAATTGCCCAAGTTCTGGAAGGCCAGCAAATTGTAGATATTCATTTTGGTCTGGACCGTCTGAAGGGCAGGGAGCGTGATTTTCAGGGTGCTGAGGTGCGGGAAATTGAAACCCGCGGCAAGGCCTTGCTTACCCACTTCGAAAACGAACTCACGATCTATTCGCACAATCAGCTGTATGGACGCTGGTATGTCGTGAAGCGGGATGCTTATCCTAAAACAAATCGGAGTTTGCGCCTTGCGCTGCATACGCGCACGCACAGTGCGCTGCTGTATAGCGCGAGTGACATCAGTATCTGGGATCGGTTTGAGCTTGAACTCCATCCCTTTTTGGCAAAAATTGGCCCTGACATTCTGAATCCCAAGCTGAATTGGAAAGAAATCTCCCAGCGACTGCGCAGCAAACGTTTCCAGCGACGGACTCTTGCATCTCTCTACCTTGCTCAGGATTTTCTCGCGGGCATCGGCAACTACCTGCGCAGCGAAATTCTGTTTGATGCCAAGGTTCTCCCGGATGCCAGGCCTCGTGACTTGAGTGTGAAGCAGCTCAATGATCTGGGCCGTAGTACCCTGAAGATCAGTCAGAGGGCCTATCAGACAGCCGGCATAACGAATCCTCCCCGCCGGGTGGCTTATCTGAAAAGGCAGGGACTGAAGCGTGGGGCATTTCGTCACGCGGTATTTGGTAGGCAGCGGCAAAGTTGTTATGAGTGCGGCGACACCATCAGAAAGGATTTGCTGTCCGGCAGAAGACTCTACTGGTGCCCCGGTTGCCAGGACGCCTAGCGACAGAATTCAATTTTGGGATTGGCGGCAAAATAGTGTAGCTTCGTCTGAAAGAGCCGGAGTCATTGACCCGGGTTCCGACAGAAAGCTTAGGTGATGACGTCTGTCCTATGTCTAAATCGAATAATTATGCCCCCAAGTCCGAGGCGTATCCTGATGCCCCGCGACTGAGACCACGCTTCACTGAAATCCCAACTTTTATGCGGGCGCCCATGGCGGGCTTGTCAGAGACTGATATCGCGCTTATCGGTGTTCCCTGTGATCTCGGTGTCACGAACCGTGCGGGTGCGCGGCACGGTCCGCGCGAGATACGCAATCAGTCCTCACTCATGCGTTCCTTTAACATGTCGACACGAATCAATCCCTATGAACTGGCAAATATCGCCGACGTTGGCGATGTGCCTATTGATAACCTTTTCAATCTGGATGAAGCGATCGTGGAAATTGAGGCCTTTTATAAATCGGTGGGTGCCCAGGGCGTGATTCCGCTTTCTGCCGGTGGCGATCATTCCATTACTTACCCGATTCTGAAAGGGCTGAAAAAAGATAAGCCCTTCGCTTTGATCCATGTCGATGCGCATACAGACACCTGGGCAGAATTTTATGGATCGAAGTTTCACCATGGGGCGCCTTTTCGGCTCGCAACCGATGAAGGAATCATAGATCCGACCAAAACCATTCAGATTGGTATTCGCGGTGGCCAAAACAACCTCGATGGGCTTAATTACTCCTATGATTCGGGAATGCGGGTCGTAGAGATGGATGAATTTGCCGACCTCGGCGTTGGAGCCGTGATTGCCGAGGCACGGAGGGTCGTTGGTGATGCCCCGACCTATATTTCTTTCGATGTGGACGGTATTGATCCGGTGTTTACACCAGGCACCGGAACACCGGAGGTTGGGGGCCTCACCACCTTAGAGGCTCTGCGTTTGCTGCGCGGACTACGTGGATTAGATCTTATTGGTGGTGATGTGGTTGAAGTGGCGCCGCCGTTTGATCAAACCGGTAATACTGCGCTGGTTGGGGCTTCAATTATGTTCGAGATACTATGTCTGCTCGCCGAATCTTTCAGTCAGCGTAAGGGACCAACCCTAGCTAACAGTGTCTGATGGTAGCGCTCAGATTACTGCGCTATCGGGTCTGAAACTTCCAGTCCCCGTCGTGCTGTTTTAGGTATGCGTAGCCGCCGGTAAACCGGGGTGCTGTATTCTCTCCCATGGGCTGGCACCAGAAAATTCCAACTATAGCGTCCGGGTTGCTCGATAAATTACTTCCTAGTCTTCGGTGTTGTTTCTGTTTGACATCGAACGGTTCCTGAAAAAGGTACTTCACTCCCAGATCATTCTGCGCGAGCTGACGGATGTTAGAGACGAACGAATACATATCCAGATAGTTATCACTGTCTGTGACAAGGGTCTTGAGCCAGTCGTCGTCTGCCAGGGAGACTGCCGCGTAGGCGTTCCGGAAAAGAAGCAGCTGATCCTGGGAAAGGGGTGAAACGGTGCCACGATTCCAGTTGTGATAGCGAGCGCATATTGAACCCTCCACCTGCGGCAGGGGCGTGAATATTGAGTCAAATTCGTTTTCGGGGCTGGTGAAGTCCTGGCTCAGAGCCGAAATCTTGTGGAACAGCAGAACCGTGCTTGCGAGTAGCACGATCAGCGGATGGTAAGCAGCAGTCATGAGTTTTATTACGCTCCTTGGGTATGGCAAGGATAGTCAGACGGGAATCTATCACAAAAACCCGAGCAACTGCCTGATCGGTATGCGAAAAGGGAGATCAGATCAGTCTTCGGCTCTGATGTCTGCGCGACCCATGGCGCTGGAATACGCGCGAGCTTGCGCCACTGGCCTTTGCTGCTAGATTCGCCGCACGCATGCGTTTTTGTGCAGCACGATAAGCAGACAAATGATCGACAATCGGGGCCGGATAATCGCGGTCAATGATGCAGCTAGACCGCTGCTGGATCGGTTCGGGCATCCGATGCGGTTCGGCGATAAAGTCATCCGGGACATCCATCAGCTCAGGCACCCACTGACGGATAAATTTGCCCTGCGGATCCTGATCGAACACCTGCTTGACGGGAGAATAAATCCGCAGAGCGGAAATGCCTGTTGTGCCAGCCTGCATTTGAATTTGTGAGTAATGGATTCCGGGCTCATAGTCGGTGAACAGCCGTGCTAGGTGCAGCGCCGGCTGTCGCCAGTGTAACCATAAATGATAGGAGGCGAACGAAATCAACATGGCCCGCATGCGGAAGTTGATCCAGCCCGTCTGCTGAAGCGCACGCATACAGGCATCGATGAGTGGATAGCCTGTCCGGCTCGCAGCCCATGCCTCGAAGTGTGCGGTGTTGAACTCGTCTTCTCGCAGGCCGTTAAACGCAGGGTTCATATTGTCGAATTCGATCGCTGGTTCATCTTCCAGCTTTTGAATGAAATGGCAGCGCCATGCCAGGCGCTCAACGTAATTCGACAGTGATTGGCTCCATGAGTCACGCTGGCCGCGCTGAAGCTGGAGCTCACGTTTGCGTTGAGTGACACGCTGATACACTGTGCGAAGTGAAATATTGCCGTAAGTCAGGTAAGGGCTCAGCCGGCTGCAGCTGTCCCAGGCGGTCAGAGGCGAGGAAAGGCCCTGCAGATATTCCCGTGACCGGTCTGACAGAAAGCTGTTGAGTACCTTGATCGCCTCACTCTCCCCACCTGTTTGTCTGCTGATCAGTCCATCATCCTTAAGCGCAAAGCTTTCCGGAGACTGCACGTCAAGCTCGATCAATCCGGCTCCGCCGTCGATAATTTTTCTAGGGCGGCCGACCAGAGGCGAAGTCACGAATCCCTGCCATTGTCTGGCCCATCCGTCTCTGGTGGTCATTGCCCGGACAACGCCCTGCTGCCGATACTCAATAAAATCTATCCCCGCTGACCGGGCCCATTTTTTTACTGCCCGGTCGCGTTGGTAGCTGAGGGCGTTAGTGGTTTCCTGATGAGCGCGAATGCAGTGAAAGCCGGTTTCTATCCTCAGACTGTTTAGGACTTCGACGGCGTCTCCGCGCCGGATCAGCAGTCGACTGCCGAGCCTGCGCAAATCGCGATCGAGCTCAGTCAGAGAGTCGTTGATGAAGAGCAGATGCCGCTTCGAGAAGTCGTCTGCGCCGATAAGGTCCGGCTCATAGATGTAAAGGCAGATGACTTGTCCTCGCTTTGCAGCAGCGACCAACGGCGAGTGATCGGTGATACGCAGATCCCGCTTAAACCAAACTAATTCAGGTGTCATCTGCCGGTTCCCTGACAGACGGGGCAATAATAGGTCGAACGCGCCGTTTCTCCCTGTCGCTGCATGGCAATAGGGCCGGAACATTCGAGGCAGGGCATTCCCTGGCGACGATAAACCCAGAGCCTGTCCCCAAGGGTTGACCCGCGAAATTTGCGGCGCAGGCCTTCAAGGTTTCGTCTCATGTAGTGTCTGGCACTGCGCAGGCACAGTCGCAGTGTCTGTTCATCAAAGTTCGACAGCGGCTCAAAGGGGTTGAGCCGGTTCATGAACAGGATTTCCGACTTGTAAACATTCCCGACACCGGCCACGAGCTGCTGATTCATCAGCGCTTCCCCGAGTGGCAGATGACCATTCATGCGCATTCTGGCGATGGCCGTGTCTGCGTCAAATGCGTCTGCCAGTAAATCCGGACCCAGCCGGGTCAGCAGTGAACGGCCCCGAATCCGGATGCTGCTTTCTACCTCAATGAGTTTCGGGCTGAAGCAAATTAGATCGTGGCGAGGAAAGCGCATGGCAAGTGCGGCACGGTAAGCGGGTTTTCGCCAGCGTTCTCCGTGGGGGTAAATGTGCCAAGAGCCGGTCATGCCCAGGTGCGAATGAACGGTGTAGCCGTTATCCAGGTCTAGCAGCAGATGCTTTCCTTTGGCTTCAGCGGTCTGCAGAATACCACCTGTCAGCTCCTGTGCTTTGGATAATTCGGGTCTGCCCCTGGTCGCCTCTATGCGTTTCCCGCAGAGCTGATCGGTGATCTGCTGCGCCACCCGATGAAGCGTATCTCCTTCAGGCATGGCTCTGGGTGGCCTCAATGCTCCGGCAGGAGTAACCACGATGCCCGTGCTGGAACCCTTGGCTCAGCAGAGCCGCATGAAAGGACTCTTCAGCACGCGGCTTACCGTTAACCGAGGCAAGGTAGATCAGCTTTCGTCCTCTCGCCGCCAGCCTCAGACCAGCAATCAACGCTTTGATGCAGCTACTTCGTTTTGGCTCATCTGGCGGCAGAAATGTTGTGATCTGGTCGCCGGTTTTGGCAATGTAGGCAATCAGATTGCCATTCAATAAAAGGACCTGAGACCCGGCGACCCTGACGCAGCGCTTGCCGCCTTCAGCTGCAGGCGGCCAGGGTAAAACGGCACCGTACGGATTGGCGGGGTCTGTTGCGGACAATAAGACAGGGTCAATCGATTCGGCAGTATTGCGCAGGCGATCTTCAGCGCCTGGGACTGCGAATTGACTGGCACCGAGACCCTCCACAAAGTAACCCCGCCGGATTCGGCCGGCTTCTTCCATGGCCTTTAGTACAGGGTAGATACTGGAGAATCCACCTGTGACCCCTTCTTTTGTCAGCGCTTCCTTCACCATAACGCCGTAACGTTCGAGCAGTTGTTGGACCTGAGCTGTTCTTGCTTCTGTCGCTGATGGTTGCTCCCAGCCGACACGATCAAACAGCGTCCAACGCCCTTCGCTGCCCGGAAGACGGGTGCCCCTTCGCGGCCTCATTCGCTGCTGTCCTCGTCGGGTTCTGGGTTTTTTGTCTTTCACACCCAGACGCGTGCGCAGCGGTGCGAAGCTGTCGTTTCCCGCATTACCGCTCCACACCAGCTCCCACAGCGCCTCAAGAACGTCGTTCTGGAAGCCACCGACAGCCTCGACGATATCGTCAAAGAATGGTGCACCCCGTGAGCCTATAAACTCGTGAATACGCTGAGCCAATTCGCTTTCAATGGGGTTCGGCTCAGGGGCCAGCAGGGGATAATTCTCGGCGAGGTAAATGGCAATTCGCCCATCGCTGCTGCCAACGGGTTCGATCCCCCGCCACAGAAGTTCTCCTGAGACAAACAGCTCATCGATCTGGCCCATCCGATAGCCGGCGATGCGCGCCGGCAGGATCTCGGTTTCCAGAACAGAGGCTGGCAGCGGTGCCCCCTGCAGTTGCTCGATGGTGTCGTAGAGCGCGTCCTGTCCGCGCCTCGGTCTGGTGATAAATTGCCAGTCCGCGATAAATGAGGCGAACTTATTGTGATCTACCGCTTCAATTTGTTGACGCCACCCTGCCAGCGAGCGTCGCTTGATTTGTTTGAGCACATCGTGATCAATCCATTCGCGGCGCGTACTGCCCGGTGTAAATCCCCCCTCAAGGACTCGCCCTGTGGCAGAAAGTTCGTTCAGGGCCTTGCGCAGGACATCGATGCCTAGGCCGAAATGCTTGGCAAGCTCAGCTGGCTCAAAAGGTCCGTGTGTCCGGATATATCGGGAAATCAGGTCTTGCAGAGGGGACTGGCAAGGTTCGAGCAGTGCTGCGGGCAGGCCCATCGGCAAGACTGTGCCGAGGGCATCCCGATAGCGGGCTGCATCCTCCGCAGCAATAAAACGGGGATTTCCGGCCAACCTGATTTCGATGATTCGCCGCGCTTTGCTCAGTTCGCTTAGCATCGACTCAAGGCCGGCTTGCTGGCCTTGACTGGTACGGTCCAAGATGTCGCCGACGCTAAGATCCCCGAGCGCTAGAAGCAGGTCATGGATATCATCCGGATCTTTCACATACGGATGCTCCAGTAACTGACGCCTGAGCGTGATGGCGGCGATGGCTTCTGGATCGAGGAGTTCGCGATAGTCGGCGCTGCCCAGCAGCTCCTTGAGTTGAGCGTGGTCCAGGGAAAGGACCTGTGCGCGGCGCTCGGCGCGCACTTCTGCGCTGGTGCTCTCTTTGGGGGGTTTGCGGGGTTTAAGTGTCCATGGGGAGGTCCATCGTTTGGCGCGGTT
>JASMER010000012.1:0-15587 GCA_030752195.1 Gammaproteobacteria bacterium | reverse complement strand
CGAACAACACGGTTTGCGCGAAAGGTGATGCAGAATCGCTGTTCACGGGGTGTACTCTTATCCGACGGCTGCGGATGTCCTCGAGCAGCTGTTTCAGTCCATCGATATCAAAAACATCCTGCAGGCATTCCCGGTAGGTTTCCAGAATCATGGGGAATCTGGGGTACTGGCTGGCCGCATGCATCAAATCTGCGGACTTCCTGCGCTGCAACCACAGAGGCGTGCGCTGACCCGGGAAGCGGCGGGGTAACAGTAGGGCTCTGGCGGCATTTTCCCGAAAGCGAGCCGCGAACAAAGACGTGTCGCTGAGTGTGCGGACCACGTCTTCTTCGAGTGACTCCGGATCTGGAATGAACCACTCGGCGTCCGGTGGAGAATCGGATTCGGGCACTCGAAAGACGATGCCGTCATCACACCAGACTACGTCGATTTCGGAAAAACGCTCGCGAAGTTGTGCGGCGACCGTCATTGCCCAGGGAGCATGGACGCGAGCGCCGAAAGGCGACTGAAGCACAACGCGCCAATCTCCCACTTCATCGATAAAATTTTCGACAATGATACATTCGTCCGAGGGGACGTCGCCGGCTGCTTCGAACTGACCAGCGACGTAATCATAGAGAGTGTCAGCTGCCTCGGCCTCAAGGGCATGATCATGGGTCAGCAGTTTTTGAGCATCCGCTCTTGAGGCTCTTGAGAGTATCCGGGTTAGAGCGCCGATTGCTCTGCCGAATTCAAGTGGTCGACCGACTCCGTCGCCACGCCAAAATGGCATCTTACCCTGTTCGCCCGGTGCCGGCTCGACCAGGACTTGGTCTTTAGTAATTTCCAGAGTGCGCCACATAGAGGCGCCGAGCCGGAACACTTCACCAATCTGCAGTTCGAAGACCATTTCTTCGTCCAGTTCACCGACTCGGCTTTTAGTTTCGCTGCCTCCAAGCAGAAACACCCCGTATAGCCCGCGGTCGGGAATCGTGCCGGCATTCAGGATGGCAGTTCGCTGTGCGCCGCGTCTGGGAATCAGGCGATTGTTTATTCGGTCCCAGGTAATGCGGGCTTTGAGACCGGAGAAATCATCGCTGGGGTAGCGTCCGGACAGCAAATTCAGCACCTCTTCAAAAGATGCTCTCGGCAGCTCGGCAAACGGCGCAGCGCAGCGCAGTATTTGATACAGCGCCTCAACATCCCACTCATCCATGGCCACCATAGCGACAATATGCTGTGCCAGGACATCCAGCGGGTTTCGCAGATAGGTCGAACTTTCAACCTGTCCGTTCAGCATCTGCTGCGCAGCTGCTGCCGCCGAAAGCAGATCGCCGCGATACTTGGGAAAAACGATGCCTTTTGAAACTGCCCCCACGCTGTGTCCGGCGCGGCCGATGCGTTGGAGCCCTGAGGAAATTGAGGGTGGCGCCTCCACTTGAATGACAAGATCTACTGCGCCCATGTCTATCCCAAGCTCCATGGAGGACGTCGCCACGATCGCGCGTAGATCCCCTCGCTTCAACCTATCCTCCACTTCTGAGCGGGTATCTTTGGACATCGAACCATGGTGTGCCCGCGCTAAATCCTGTTCCGCTGTTTCATTTATGCTGGCCGCGAGCCGCTCTGCCAGACGACGGCTGTTGACAAAAATCATGGTGGATTGGTGGTCACCAATTAGTGCCACCAGGCGCGGATAAATGGCCGGCCAGATGGATGCAGGAACCGGAGACGTGGCGGCGTTGCCAACAACATTAAACTCATCGGCGGTCTGATCGACCTGATCACCGAGGGGCATACAGATCGTCAGTTCAAAGGGGCGCTTTTCTGAGGCATCAATGATCTGCACCTGCCGGGGTTGCGACTGGCCACTTTTGTCTCTTTCAAACCCACCCAAAAGCCGTGCGACTTCCTCAAGTGGTCTCTGAGTCGCTGACAGGCCAATTCTCTGAATCGGCCTGATGCCGGGTAGCTGCTGGCAGCGCAGTTGTTCAAGACGCTCCAGAGAGAGAAATAAGTGTGTACCACGCTTGGTGGGCACCATGGTATGGATTTCATCGAGGATGATCGTCTCGACGCTTTGCAGAATGTCACGTGCACGTGACGTAAGCATGAGATACAGCGACTCAGGTGTTGTGATCAGCACGTCAGGGGGTTCTTTGAGCATGCGAGCACGCTCGCGTGACTCTGTGTCCCCTGATCGGATCGCGACGGTGACAGCGTTGTGGCCAGTGCCTTCTCTGGCAGCAGCGGCTGAAATTCCGGCCAGCGGGGCTCTTAAGTTTCGATCGACATCAACTCCAAGCGCTTTCAGCGGTGAGATATAGATGACCTTGACGCCCGGCACCGGTTTTTTTTCTGCGAAAAGCAGCCCATCAAGGGCAGCGAGAAAAGCCGCGAGTGTTTTGCCTGAACCTGTCGGTGCGAGCATTAGGGAGCTTTCGCCCTTACGCAGAAACGGCCAGCTTTCTGACTGCACCCTTGTAGGGCTGGCAAAAGCTTCGGTGAACCATGCTCGTGTGCAGGGGTGGAATAACGCCAATGCGGTCGGCTCCGCAATGGCTTCGGTCGCCGCGATTTCAGCCCGCACTGTGCTCGTTTTTGACATGTCTCTTAGTACGGCAACAGGCAGGGGCTGGACTTACGGGGTTGCCCTGTCAGCGGCGAGCCGCTAATCTTCCATTTCGGTCAGCAATAGCATGTAATTCAATCGCTTACGCGTCATCTGCTTAGGGCACTTTCTCTAGCAGAGTCCATCAAAGCGTGGGTAGCAGGGGAAACTTCATGGCCAAATTTTTTATGCTAGCCCTTCGGGTTCTGAAGCTTGCTGTTGTCTCATCCTGGCTGACTGTGCCAGCGGTGCATGCGGCTGACGAAAGCGTCGTGGTGGTGGGTGGAACCGGCGCTGACTGCATCGAGGACCCCGGGTGCGTCAATAGATTGCATCCGGACATCCCGATGGCGGTGAGCGCCGAACCGGGCCAGACGATTTTATTCCACACCCGGGATGCCCGGGATGCACTCGGAGCCTCTGCGCAACAGTCCAGTGAGCCTGACAGTTTTAGCAGCGATTTTGGCCGAGTACACCCGATCACCGGCCCGGTTTACATCAGCGGTGCGAGTGCGGGTGATGTCCTCAAGGTCACTATTGTGACCATCGAGCCGGGACCCTACGCTTGGTCGACGGGGGGCAGTTCCGGGTTTGTTCCCGGCCTCGTTGATGGGCAGAGTCAGGTGATCTGGCGACTGAACCGTAATTATGCTGAGACAGACGACATTCCCGGAGTGCGAATCCCCAATTCCAGTTTTCCCGGCATCATCACCACTCTGCCGGGTCGCAATGAGCACCGTCGCATGCTGGAGCGGGAGCAGGCTCTGGCCGAAGCCGGCGGCAGAGTTTCACTGCCATTGACTGACTACGCAGACCCTGAAGAGCTCTGCGGACCCGGGGGCGCAGTGGCGCAGGCCTGCCTGCGAACGATTCCGCCCAGAGAGCATGGCGGCAACATGGATATCCGTTATCTGCAGGCGGGCGTTTCGGTCTATCTTCCCTGCTTCATAGATGGCTGTGGCCTCGCGATTGGTGACCTCCACTATGCGCAGGGTGATGGGGAGGTGTCCGGTACCGCAATCGAAATGTCTGCCGATGTCTGGGTGACCACTGAACTGTTAAACGAGGGCCCTGACTTGTCTCGCGGCCCGCACTATGAGGGGTCTGCCACATTGCTAGACATTCCTTCGCGTCGTTTTTACGCAGTTACTGGAATTCCTGTCAAGAACGAGGGCGAGATTCCACCCGACATGCAGTATCTTCAGTCGGATGTGACAGCCGGGCTTGCGAATCTATCTAACGACATCAACCTTGCTGCACGCAACGCGGTGTCTGGAATTGTTGACTATATCGTAAAAACTTATGGTTATAACCGGCAGCAGGCCTATATCATCGCCAGTGTTGCAGTTGACCTGAGAATTGCGCAACTGGTTGATGCGCCGAATGTTGGAGTCACTGCAATTTTGCCACTTGATATTTTCAATCAGAATTAGTCTCCGTGTGCGCGCGCGTGGGGTGCTGTTCAATGCAAGGATGTAATCCGCTTGTCAACAATTCTTGCCGGTATTGATCTCGCTTGGGTGAGTACGCGCAATCCCACTGCGATCGCAGTCGGCAGCCTCAGTGGACGCACCTTAGTCCTGCAAACGCTGCTGACGGACCTTTTCGGTGTGGAGCAGATCGTCTCCGGACTGTCGGCAATCAGGCAACTGCATGGTGTGACGGTCGACGGGCCTACCGTGGTCACCAATGCAACGGGCCGGCGATTCTGTGAAAATCAGCTCACGCAGGAATATGGTGGGCGCAAGGCTGGCTGTCATGCGACTAACCTATCGCGTTATCCTGATTCAGATGGTGTGGCCCTCGGGAACTGGCTGCAGTCTCATGGCTTCAGACATCTTGGCGACAGGGCAGGGCGCTGGCAGCTTGAATGCTATCCGCATCCGGCGCTGATTGAAATTTTCCGACTTGAAGAGCGCCATCTTTACAAAAAAGGAGGCGTAAGTCAGAAACGCGACGGACAGATCCAGTTAGCGAACATGCTGCTGTGCCTCAGATCCTCACCGGTGCTTGCTTTGCAGGTTCCTGAGCAATTCGGAGCTCACTTCAGTGAGGCAAGAATCTCCGAACTTAGGGGAGGAGCGCTGAAGCATAACGAGGATGCTCTTGATGCCATTGTATGTTTGTACATTGCTGGTCTGTATCAGGCAGGTTATGGCAGCAAAGTTTTTGGCAAAGCCAGTGAGGGGTACATCTATGTACCTCAAGTTCACTGCATCAACGCGACAGGTGCCTCATAAAGCGCTCATGGCGTTTGCACGATGCTGTCGCTAACTACTATTCTTGCGAACCTTTACAGGCTTTGCCTCAGTGGTATAGGTAGCCTCAAATAAAGTGGGCTCAGCCGGCAAGGTGGCGGGTTAGCCGTTTCCATAGAGCTGAGCATGAGCCAGTGATGTGTTAGGCAAAAGAAATCAAAAAACCCAGAAACAGACCCTAGGCCCGACTTTGCGATGGACGTCGCGGCCTAGCTTGTTCAGGCAGCTGGGAACTCGTAATTTTCGAAGGTCTGCCTCAGGCCCAGCTTGTTGATTTTGCCGGTCGCGGTGTGCGGCAGTTCATCGATAAATTCAACCGCATCCGGTATGGCCATCTTGTGCAGTTTGTCTTTAAGAAATTCCAGCACTTCCTCACTGCTCAGAGATTTCCCTTCCTGTAACACGCAGATTAGCAAGGGTCGTTCCGTCCACTTTGGATGATAGCGACCAATGACCGCGGCTTCCGAAATATCTTCATGATTCACAGCCGCATTCTCAATTTCAATCGAGCTGATCCATTCGCCTCCGGACTTAATCACGTCCTTGGTTCTGTCTGTTATTTTTAGGAAGCCGTCTGGACTGATGCTTGCAACATCACCGGTATCGAACCAGCCGTTTTTATCAACGGGGCATCCTTCGTCACCGGGCACATCGGTGAGCCCATAGTAGCCTTTGGCCACCCAGGGGCCTCGGACTTTCAGCGCGCCAGACGCTTCACCATCCCATGGAAGTGCCCGGCCGCTGTTATCAAAAATACACATCTCAATGCCGAATACTCCACGACCTTGCAAAAGCTGCATTTCTGTCAGCTGCTCTTCGCTGTAATCCTCCATGCCTTTCTTCAGGCTGAAAATTGTGCCGAGCGGACTCGTTTCAGTCATTCCCCAGCCTTGCACGACAGTACAGTCGTGCTTACGTCGAAAGCGTTCAATAATGATTCGTGGACATGCCGCGCCACCAACGCTTACCCTGGTGAGGCTTGGTACTTTTAGATTGTTGCTATCCAGATAATCCAGTAGAGCAAGCCATATGGTCGGAACGCCTGAGCTGAAAGTTACTTGCTCGCTATTCATTAAGTCCGTCAGTGCTTCGCCATCGGCCATTTTGGGTCCGGGCAAGACAAGCTTCATGCCGACCATCAATGCGGCATAGGGAGCTCCCCAGGCGTTAACGTGGAACATAGGCACGACGGGCAGGCTTGTTTCCATGGTTGACGCGCCAGTCACATCAGGCAATGAACCGGCGAGAGCATGAAGGAGTGTTGAACGGTGGCTGTAGACAACGCCCTTGGGGTTGCCGGTTGTCCCTGAGGTATAACACATCCCGCTGGCTGTGTTTTCGTCAAACTCAGGCCAGTCAAAATCGTCGGATTGCTCGGCAAGCAGTTCCTCATAGCACAGGACATTTGGCAGGGTGGACTCAGGCATATGGGCTGAGTCAGTCATAACCACGATGGCTTCGACCTTCCCCAGATGTGCTTTGAGCGCCTCAAGCAGTGGCATAACTAGAACATCTGCGAAGAGTATTTTGTCCTCCGCATGATTGATGATGTAAGAAACCTGCTCAGGAAACAGCTTTGGATTAATGGTGTGGCAAACCATGCCGCTTCCGGAAATGCCGTAATAAAGTTCCATATGGCGATAGTCGTTCCAGGCGAGCGTGCCAATCCGGTCGCCGAATTTTGCGCCGAGGGAAGAGAGCACGTTAGCGAGCTGGCGACAGCGTTTGGCGAAGGTTTTGTAGTTCTGCCTATGGCGGGGGTTGTCGACTGTGACTGAAACCATCTCAACATCAGGAAAGTTTCTTTCCGCGTGGGTCAGGATAGATGAAATCATGAGCTGGGATTGCATCATCAGAGCTTGCATAGTAAATCCTTATTGTATTGACAGACTGCGTGCTTGGCATAGGACATCACCGGTCTGGTTGCCAATAGCGTCCTTATGGTTAGCTTATACTTACCGTCAATTGGTTACAAATTGGTCCGGGTTGAGCGAGCCCTTGAATGTACGGTGCCTCAATTTGCCTTTGCGCTTATTCTCGAATCCCTTTAGGCTGAATTCTCGGAAGGTGGATCTCAAAGTCGCGCATTTGGGTAGTCATTAGTTACCGGTCACACAGGCATATTCCGGTCTTCGCGACGTGTGATGTTCGCCGATGAGTAATAGATGGTCGAGACAGTATGAGACAGTATGAGACAGTATGAGTCAGGAGGTGCAGTATGAACAAACGGTCGTTTATTAAAAACGTGGGAGTAATGAGTGCCGCGCTTTCTGCTGGCTTCGTGCGTCTTCAGCAGGCAGTGGCCGCAGTAGAACATGTCCCGGCCGCTGCCCTCGCGGCGAATGAGGAGTTCTGGCGAAAAGTGCGGGATGACTACCGGATCAAGCCGGATTACATCAATCTGGAAAATGGATACTACTGCTTTCTTCCGGAGCAGACATTGGAAGACCTGATAGACCACATACGGGCGGTCAACTATGAGGGCTCCTACTACATGCGGAACGTGCAATTCGATAATAAGAAAAAGGTGGCCGACTCGGTGGCTGCTATCGTTGGCTGCACTGCTGAAGAAGTGGCTATCACCCGCAATACCACTGAATCACTGGATCTGATAATCGGCGGGATTGACTGGCAGGCTGGCGATGAAGCGGTCATGGCAGAGCAAGACTATGGCGCTATGCTTAACCACTTTGAGTTGATGGAACGGCGCTATGGCATTATCAATAAGCGTGTTTCCGTGCCTAATCACCCGCGTGACGATAATGAGCTTGTTGAGCTCTATGCGTCAGCACTCACGGGAAAAACTCGCCTGCTTATGCTCTCTCACATGATCAATATCACAGGTCATGTGCTGCCTGTGCGAAAGATCGTTGATATGGCTCATGAGCGCGGAGTCGAGGTGATGGTAGATGGTGCACACGCCTATTCCCATGTGCCTTTCCAAATGTCTGACTTGGGTTGTGACTACTATGGAACAAGCCTGCACAAGTGGCTCAGCGCACCACTTGGATCCGGTATGTTGTATGTCAAGAAGGACAAGATTGACCAGATCTGGCCCCTTTTTGCCGAGCGTGATCTTGAGCCGAATGACATGCGCAGGTTGAATCACATTGGAACGCACCCGGTGCATACTGATCTAGCTATTTTAAACGCCATTGAATATCAGAATACGCTCGGCCTCGAGCGCAAAGCGGCCCGACTGCAGTACTTGCAGCATTACTGGACGAGTCAGCTCAGAAATGTGCCCGGAGTTATAATCAATACGCCGGCTGACATGGATCGTCACGGCGGGATCGGAAACGTGGGTGTTGAATCCATAGATCCTTCTGAGCTGGCGGACCGGCTGATGGCGGAGCATGGTATCTACACCGCGGCAATTAACCGACCCGGTGTACAAGGGGTCCGGGTCACGCCTAATGTATATACCAGTCTGAGCGATCTCGACGCTCTGGTGGATGCCGTTAAATCGCTCAGCAGTTAAGCTTGGCGATTTTTCTTGCACTCAACTGCATGCGGTTTCAGTTTCCGAGTCGGGGATTCCTCCAGGTTGGATCAGGCTCCGCTGGTATGCTGCTGACGGTTCAGCCGACGCTACAGTCTGGCCCGGACAGATCCTTTTTGCAGGCCGATTGTTTTGAGCGGGTTGACTTGGTATACGGATTTAATAGATCATCGGGGTGCACCGATTTGATCCAGATTGCGGGGTGCTATACAAATACCAGCTAAAACGGAGGAGATTTCAAACCCGATTTAGCGCTGCTGGATCGGGTTTTTTATTTTAGCCGTTCGAAAAGCATCCGTGTTACAAGCTGACAAGCCAATTCTTCAGTGGCTTGCTGATCTTGGTGAACGATACTGGCGAGCGTAAGAAGTAGGACCCGGTTAACACACGCGATGCAACTCATGAGACCCTATTCCAGGAGAGGAAGTAATGAAAAAAGATACGATTGCCATTCACGGAGGCTATGAAACTGACGCGACAACCAATTCAGTTGCCGTTCCTATTTTTCAGACAGTAGCCTATGAGTTTGACGATGCTCAACACGGAGCGGATCTGTTCAACCTTGCAGTGCCCGGAAACATTTATACGCGGATTATGAATCCTACTAATGATGTGCTTGAGCAGCGTATTGCCGCAATGGAAGGAGGAGTTGCAGCACTGGCCGTTGGCTCTGGCATGGCAGCGATCAACTATGCCATTCTGACCATCGCTAAAGCAGGGGATAACATTGTTTCTACTCCTCAGCTCTATGGTGGGACCTATACGTTGTTTGCACATATGTTACCCAGTCAGGGCATCGAGGTCCGTTTTGCTGAGGATGACTCCCCAGAGGCCATCGAGAAGCTGATTGACGGAAAAACCAAGGCCGTCTACTGCGAGACTATTGGTAATCCTGCCGGGAATATTGCTGATCTTGAGCCTATTTGTCAGGCGGCTCACAAACACGGCGTGGCTGTCATTGTAGACAATACCGTGGCGACTCCCGCTTTGTGCAACCCGATAGAATTTGGCGCCGATGTTGTCGTTCATTCACTTACCAAATATATCGGGGGACATGGCACTTCCATTGGGGGTGTCATCGTGGACTCAGGCAAATTTCCCTGGACGGAGCATGCAGCAAGATATCCTGAGCTGAACGAGCCGGAGCCTTCCTATCACGGTGTGGTGTATACGGAAGCGTTGGGGGAAGCGGCGTTTATCGGCAGGGCACGCACGGTGCCATTGCGTAACACCGGCTCAGCACTGTCTCCGATCAACGCTTTCCTGCTCATGCAGGGGCTGGAAACGCTCAGTCTTCGCATGGAGCGCCATTGCGAGAATGCCCTTGCGGTGGCGGGGTTTCTTGAAGCACATGCCAAGGTCGACTGGGTGAATTTTGGTGGCCTTGAATCAGACAATTACCATGGATTGGCAAACAAGTACTGTGGCGGGACCCCATCCTCACTGCTGACGTTTGGCATTCAGGGAGGCTTCGATGCCGGCGTGAAATTCTACGATGCGCTCGCGATGATTAAACGGCTGGTCAACATCGGTGACGCGAAGACTCTGGCCTGCCATCCTGCGTCTACGACTCACCGGCAGCTTACCGAAAAGGAACAGCTTCAGGCTGGCGTGAAGCCCGAGACACTTCGAATCTGTGTCGGCATTGAGCACATTGACGACATTCTGGCAGACCTTGAGCAGGCACTCGCTGCCGCCTAAATTCTGACTCACCGGTATCTCGTACTGCGAGCGGCCTGATTCTCAGGCTAGCCGCAGTCGGGTGCGCCGGATGCTAATTCTGTACCATCGATAGGTCTTCCCCATACGGGTTCGAGCTGAACCGGACGCTGCTTACTGAACAGTGAATTCTGATACCCTCTGACAAAGACTGTAACGTTCCTCCACGCCAGTATTGACTATAATGACCGCTCGCGGAGAAAGTGTTGCTATGCATGTCGTTTGGCAGCAATCTGATACGGACGGAACTCACACTCAAACATGTTGTTGCTGATCAGGAGGTCACTTGTAAGGAATTACGGCCAGTAAACTACAGCCACAGAGTCGTGGTGTCTGTCCTTGTCCGCTCCGTCCGCACTCTAGAGGAAAGTTCGATGAGAAGTCCGAGAAAAAGCGCAATTTCACTAATTTCGGCTGCACTGTTGAGTTTGCAGGCGGCGCCCCTGTTTGCACAGCTTCCGGAGCATCTCCGCGACTTTCCCTTAGCCACTCGAGGGGCGTCGGGCGAGTCTGTTGCGCCATTCTTTAACGGCTGGATCAGAAACTATGACGATTCGGTAACTCTGATATTCGGGTTTGCCAATCAGAACCGCGAAGAGGTTACAGATATTCCCATTGGCCCGAATAATCGCCTCGAGCCAGACGAGTATGATGGAGGGCAGCCCACTCATTTCCCGGTCTACCAGCGCAGGGGGTTTGTAGGTATTCAGGAGCGTGGAGCGTTTGCTGTTGTGCTGCCTGCGGAAGAGGCTGAAACCGAGGTCACCTGGACACTGACTTCTGGTGGGCAGACCTGGACAGTGCCGGGCCGCACGACCTCTTCCGCCTATGAAATGAGCAACGGAGAGCGCGCGCAGGGCTCGCTCAAACCTGCGATTCGCTTTAGCTTGGACGGGGCGGAATCAACCAGTGTTCAAGGGATTTATGCCACGCCGATGAGCACTACCGTCGGTGAGCCGGTAACTCTGAGCGCCTACGTGCAGGACCGCGGTAACCGGGGAGCCTATCCTGAAAACAAAATCATGCTCTATCAGGTCGGCACCGAGTGGCTTTTGCATCAGGGTCCCGAGGGAGCCGTACTTGAGTTTTCCAACCCCGTGATAACCGGCAGAGACCGGGCGCGTGAAGCGGGTGAAAGCGCTTCGGGCGACTGGACCGAGGTGACAACTCAGGCCACTTTTTCCGAGCCCGGCGACTATGTGATTAGGCTGCGGGTGGACAATTTCCTGGCCGCCGACAGTAAGTTCGACAATGTCTGCTGCTGGTCTAATGCCTATGTGCCGGTCACCGTGGCCCGTTAAAGGAAGGTTACTCTCACCACTGCGGTCCCATCTGCGTGACTCGGCGCAGGTCGGGCCTTTCCACGCGATCTTTTTTGTCTGCCTTTTTTGAAAATTGGGCTGATCCGAACGCTGTCTGATGCATTACGCCGCTTTTGCCTGGCTGAACGGGTACAGGGCAGGTGGATCTCTGGCGAGCGAGTTTCGCGTAGTGGCCGGAAAGGCAGGGACCCCCCGGCGTCAGCTATACGGTTATCAGGCTCAATTAGGCGGTGGCTAACATTGGCTCCCGGAGTCGGCCGGCGGTCTCATAGCAAAAAAAATCCCGCACTCACAGGATGAGGCGGGATTTTTTGTTTCCAATAGGGTGTCTTATCGGTCGTCGCGATAAGAGCTGACCGGAGGCAGTTGGGAGCCCGACAGATCTGCAGGGATACTTGCTTCTGCGCGGACGACGTGCGTCAGCGTACCGATCCCCTCGATGCTTGCCTGAATGGTTTCCCCATCCTGCAGAAAGCCTGATCCGGTGGCCCTTTGAACGCGACCCGCGCCGGTGCCGCCAGAGGTACCGCTCTGCATGACATCGCCCGGGAACACGGTGATAAGAGAAGAAGCGTATTCGATCAGTTCCGGGATGTTGTGGATCATATCGCCGGCCTGAGCTTCCTGAACGGTCACCCCATCGATAACGGTAATCTGGTGCAGGCGCTCCATGGGATCACCGTAGAATTCTTTTGGCACGATCCATGGGCCGTGTGGCGCAAAGGTGTCGTGACCCTTTCCCACGAACCAGTCGGAACGCACGCCATACCCACCCGGCGGGCGTCCGCCGCGGTCAGAGACATCCATCGCGACCATATAGCCAAAGACGTGGTCGTACGCCCGGTTTGCCGAGATGTACTTACCCGCCTTGCCGAATACGATGGCCATTTCCACTTCATATTCTATTTCATCCCGCCCGTAAGGCATTATGATATCGTCACCATCTCCTACTATCGCGCCCCGGGTTGGTTTGAGAAACAGGTAGGGTACGCCCCTGTTTTCCTGACGCTCCCGCGTACGCTGGGCCAACTGCTCTGCGGAGCAGCCTTCACAGGCATGCGTGTAGAAGTTCACGGCCGCGTTCATAACCTTGCTGGGATATTGAATGGGCGCCATGATATCGACATCGGCAACCGGATGAATGTAGTCAGGCTGATTTCCGGATTCCAAAAGGCCTTCTTCGTTCAACCAGTTCACGACTTCGTAAATACGGTACTTCAATCCGTATTCGTACTGTTCGATCAGGCCGAGCATATCTGCAGGCATGAGCATGCTGGCATACTGAGGTAGTAACTCCATAGCCCGATTTGCGGCAGTCAGCTCAACAATCAGCTGATCATCGCGCATCACGAGACCCACAGTCGGCACATCATCGATCGCGAAGGTACCTACCTTGAAGGGTTCGACTGATTCTGCATCTTGGGCGTAAACACTGCCGGCGCTGGCGAACAGAGCAAGAGCCGCGCTGAGTGTCAGGGAGACTAAGTTTCTTCTTATCATAATCTACTCCCGTGCCGAGGCACTAAAACGATGAAAAGTCCTCCGATCTAGCCATTCGACTTCGCCGGCGACAGCCAAAAGGTATCTCTCCCGTGCGTGCTTGTCTAGGATAAAACCGGAGCAGGGCTCGTTAAACTGTAGCAAACTGTTGCAAAGCAGTTATTTTTGTTGCTTCGGCGTGTCAGGATCTGATCCGTGTCTTTCGCCGGTCGGGCAGGTCATTACTGGCACGGTTTAGAGGCTCAAGATCGCTGTGAAGTCGAACTTTAGTCCGCGGTCGCCATCTGAATGCCGGTCAGCCAGGAGAGATCACCCGTAAGCGGCTTGTCGCCGCTTGGCATGCCGTTGCTGTCAAGGATATGGGCAAGAAGGGCGGTCGTTTGCTCTGTACCAAGGCTGCCGGGCTGGTCCATCGGCATCGTGTTGGCGATTCGCAGATAAAGTGAGGATGCCGGCGTATCGGCCCACACCGTGTTGAAAGAAGTTCCCGTGAATTCCTGGATGCTGTGACATCGGGCGCAGTGCTGGCCAAATAGTGCATCGCCCCGGTCCGCCTGTGCCGCTGTGAAGATGCCGTCAGCCGAGGTCTTGGGTTTATTCTCACCGCACTGCGACAGGCCAGCAGCAATGGCTAGGGTGCCTAAGAACTTCAGAGCCGGGCGCACGACTCTAGGCTCGCGGTGGATAGTTGAATTGCAGGGCCGGTGGGCACTGGCTGCCACTGGCATTTCCGTTTACCCAATCTTCAAGCGCCATCCTTTCCGGGTCGTCTTTCGAAAACCACCTGCGACCGCCGTTGTGCATGAGGTCTCCTCCGGCGTCGGGATGCAGAGGTTTATGTAAAAAGCGGCTGCTGTCGGGTCTGCCCGGATCTATGAGATAGACAAGATCGTCGAAGGCTTGCCTTGACTGCGCTTCTGTCCAATAGCTGTTCTCTGGCGGTTTAACGGCAAACTCCCCGCTGTGGCATTCAGCGCAGGGCATCGCGTTTTCGATCGGGTTCACGAAGATTGGCTGTACGCAAGACCGAAAAAATTCATAGTCTACCTCCGGGACCACGTCAGCTCCTGCGCTGTCGGAGCCGGTGGCAATCCACTCCGCAATAATCCGGTATTCACTGTGGTCCCTGCTGTCCCAAAAAATGCCGCCTGAATGTCTTTCGCCTCCGGCTGCCGGCGCGAGCGGAGCATTAAGCAGACGGCTGCTGTCAGGGTCACTGGGATTGACCAGCTTGGCGACGTTGGCAAAGTTCTGCCGCGACTGTTCCTCAGTCCAGAAAACTCTGCCATCTGCCAAAGTGAGGGCTTGTAGTCCCAGTGGCGCGTTCGCCTGACTGGTGTGGCAGGCAACACAGCCCGCGTCGGAGCCGATGTAGCCTCCTCTCGGTCTTAGAAAAAGTGGTTCCACTGCGGCCTTGTAGAAGGCGTAGTCGAGACCCTTGGGTGTGTCAGCTGTGCTTTGGGCGGCCGTGCCTATTTCACTGTTATGTTCTGGGCTGCAGGCGAGTAAAAGTAGCGACACGGCGCAAACAGAGGTAACTCTCATAAATACGAGCTTCACTGTATCTCCCCCTCCCAATCTTGCGGCATTATTGCGGTAAAAATACGTTTTGGTGCCTGACCTACTGGGAATCTTTTCACAACCTCCATGGCTTCGACATCGACCACTGCGGTCTCATTATGACTCGCCACGCCGACCCAGATATGCTTGCTGTCATTGCTTGCTGTAAGCCAGGCGGGGTTGCCAATGTATACCCGCCCTAAATAGTCATAGTCCGGGTAGGAAAATCCATAAATGTGAGAAGTGGCTCTGCTTGAATGCCAGACCTGGCTTTGATCTGGCAGCACGACTACTCCATGACTGGGAGCGCTCTGAATACCATCTGCGGTTTGGTCTGTCCTGTTCCAGGCATCGTCCGGCGGTCTGATCTTGTTGGTGACCTGCTGGGTTTCCCAGTCTATTTCCCAAAAACCGTGCCATCCCCCTACATTGACGAGCAGGGAACGTGTTGAGCCGTCGTCGTGAGTAGTGAAAGCGATTGGCCGGACTCCGCCGGTAAATGGCTTTTGTGTATAAGGGATGGACATTTCCCATAAGACTTCATCGGTTTCCGTATCGATCGCAATAATTTCGCTTGCCCCGATCATGCCGCCTACAGCATGACGGCCATCAGGCGTTACGAAGGTATTATGCACGCCGCCGCCGGTTTCAACATTTGCGATGACCTCATGACTGTCCATGTCAATGACCTGAATCAACGGCTCAGCAATAATGGCGACATAGACTTTTCGGGCTCGCATGCTTGCAGAGAGATTATGGGGGCCGTTGGCCAGCTGAATGCGATGCTCAACCTCAAATGTTCGGGTATTGACGACGTCAACGGTTTGCTCGTGCTCGTTGGTAAAATAATAAAAAGTGCCGTCGGCGTGGACCGTTGCGCCATGGTTGTGGGGCAGATTCGGGATGTAGCCCACCTGCTCCATGGTATTAGGATCAAACACAAAAACGTCGGTGCCGGCGGAGTTAGTCTGAAGAATTCGCGAGGGGCGGTCGGTCATTGGGCCGGCAACCGTGTCGACATAATAAGTTTGTGCTATCGCAGAGAAACTGTTCAAGCAGGTGATCACAAAGCAGGATAATATCAGGTGTCTCACGGCGGCCTCCTACGTTTGTTCTTGTTATTGGTTCTGGAAGCG
>JASMER010000129.1 GCA_030752195.1 Gammaproteobacteria bacterium | reverse complement strand
TGTCGTGAGAATATACAAGGCGCTCGCCGGCTCTCGTTTTCCTTTCAATGAGTCTAACTTTCGAGAGCAGGCTGAATTATACCTGCGTCATGGTCATAACCCCTATGCGGGGCATGCCGAAGCGGTTGTGGCTAGTGGAAGCAGAATAAACAGGCTAGATAAAATAAAAGCACCAACCTTAGTGGTGCATGGTACAGAAGATCCAATACTACCTCTGGATCATGGCATGGCTCTCGCGGACAACATTCCTGGCGCCAAAAAGTTCATTATGGATGGAGTCGGCCACGAGATACCGGAAGCGTTAATTTCTGAGATAATCCATGAAATGCTTAGCTTATTTCGAATAGCGGAGGAAAAGTCAGAAGGATAGAGTCACGAAATATGCACCACCTTCTCTGCTCTTTGCAGCGGACATCAGTCGCCAGCATCAGCAGAAGCCAGCTTTTTAAGTAGATGGCTCGATCGAAATGCTTTACTTTTTGCTTCGAAACCAGATTGTCCGCCTGTTCTTTGCGCTAGTACTCACAGCTTTCCCCTCACTTGTCAGTGCTCATCCGGAGGACGAACTGTGTCTTCCCGGAGAGAGCTTTCTGGACCCAGCCCTCTGTGAAGAACTCATGGCACTCGATCGCCCCGGTGACAACCGATCCCGAGTAGTTACTCCAATGCGCGATGATTCAGGGGAATTATTAGGTGTCTCTCAGACACTGACTATCTTCGTCGGCGAGGGCGTAGATCATATCTTGCCCGGTGGATTGGATCACATACTGTTTGTGCTCGCGCTCTTTCTTAGTTCGACCACCTCGCGATCACTAGTAATTCAGATTTCAGTCTTTACCTTGGCACATACGATAACGTTGGGCCTTGCAGCGACCGGCGTAATCTCTCCGCCATCAGATATTGTCGAGCCCCTCATCGCTCTATCGATTGCACTGGTTGCCATTGAAAATCTATTTTTTAAGGAACCACCTCGTTGGCGACCCATCGTGATTTTCCTATTTGGACTGCTCCATGGACTCGGCTTCGCTGGCTTTTTTGGCGAACTTGGGCTTCCCGAAGGGCAATTCTGGAGCGCTTTGATAGGCTTCAATATTGGCGTCGAGATTGGTCAGCTAAGCGTAATCATACTTGCAATTGCAGTACTCAGTGTATGGCGATGGCGCAACAACATTGAATACACAGACGTGGTCTATCGGCGCTTCATGATACTACCCGGATCCTTGCTGATTGGCGCAACAGGATCCTGGTGGGCGATGGAAAGAGTATTTCTGAACTAATCGGCTACATGACAGCGATTTACGTCTAGAAAGTAAAGCACCACAAAAAAGCGGCCCTTAATACAGTTGCTAAATCGACACTGAGGCATCTCACTCTTCGGTCTCGGTGGGGACCGCAAACCCTCTACCGCGAAGCAACGGCGCAATATCGGGATCCGAACCTCGAAATTTGCGATATAGCTCATCGGCTTCCATAAGACCTCCAGCCTCATAAACCCACTTTTTAAGACGACCCGCGACCTCGGGGTCAAAGATATCCTCCGCCTCGCGGAAAGCGTTGAATCCATCGGCGTCGAGAATCTCTGACCAGAGATACGCGTAGTAACCAGCTGAGTAACCCGTATTACTCGAGAAAATATGTGAGAAGTATTGAGTACGATAGCGAGGCTCTATCTCATCAATCAGACCGTAGCCGCGCAACACCTGTCGTTCAAAAGCTCGGGCGTCAGTGATGGCCATGGCCTCTTCTTCACTCAACATGTGCCAGCGCAAATCGAGCAGTGCTGCGGCGATGAACTCGGTCGTAGCAAATCCCTGATTGTGATTTGCAGCGAGCATCATGCGCTCAACCAGCGCTTCGGGAATGACCAAACCTGTCTCATAGTGCTTAGCGTAGAGTCCCAACATTATCGGCTGGCTAGTCCAGTGCTCTAGAATCTGCGCTGGGAATTCCGTGTAGTCTCGAGGACCATCCACACCGGAGAACGTTGTGTAGTCGATCTTGGTCATCAGGCCGTGCAAGCCGTGTCCAAACTCATGGAAAAGGGTTTCCACTTCACTGAAATTCAGCAGCGTGGGCTGTCCCTGCGGGGGAGCTGTCAAATTTAAGTTATTCACCACAATCGGGCGGACCGACTCACCATCGATATTAGAACCTGAACGGAAGGAGTTCATCCAGGCCCCGCCGCGTTTAGAGTCCCGAGCATACATATCGAAGTAGAAGACGCCGAGATGGTCACCATCGGCCTCAGTTACTTCGTAGGCAGTTACTTTATCGTTCCAGAGCGGTGCCTCAGTCTCGATAAACTTCAGGCCAAACAATCGATTTGCCATTTCAAAGGCGCCTGCTTTGACGGCCTTAAGATCAAAGTAAGGCTTGATCTCTTCCTGTTTGAGATTGAAGCGATTGGCGCGGACCTTTTCTGAGTAGTACCACCAGTCATGGCCCGCAAAGGTAAACTCACCATCGATCATAGCCTGCATATCTGAGCGCTCCTCCTTGGCACGGGCAAGGCCTGGCTCCCAAACCTTCAGCAGAAACTCCTCAGCACCCGCTGGCGTGCGCGCCATGTTGTACTCGAGTATGTATTGGGCGTGGTTGTCATACCCCAGCAGGGCTGCCCGCTTGGCTCGCAGCTGTGCAACCTTAATTGCCAACGGCCCATTGTCAGTATCTCCCTCGGTGGCTCGCAGCCGATACCCGTTAAACGCTCGCTCACGAAGGTCTCGATTCTGAGACTGGGTCATAAATGTCTCGTAAACCGACCGATCCAAAGTCACCACCCAGGCCTGCTTGTCTTCATCCCAGATACTGGCTTTAAAATTGTCGGTGAGCCCGGCCATATCGGCTTCGTCGGTGATGTCAATCTTGAAAGATTTAGTAGCCCTCAACAGATTTTGTGCAAACTGCGTCGTCAGTTCTGACATCTCCGAGTTGATTGCCGCTACTTTGGCCTTCGTTTCAGCATCAAGGGCAGCGCCCGCTCGGACAAAGTTTCGGTGCGTCAGCTCCAAAAGACGCGCTTCCTGTTCGCCAAGCTCCAAGCTATCCCGCTGCTGATAAACTGTTTCAACTCGCCGCCAAAGCGCTTCGTTAAGCGTTATGGCATCAATCTCCCTTGTATACATCGGAGAAATCACCGCCTGTAACTTGCGCTTCTCGTCATTCATTTCCATGGACACAAGGTTGAAAAAGACCCCCAAAACCTTGCTCATCTGGCCACCGGACATTTCAAGCGCGAGGATGGTATTATCGAAATTTGGGGGCTCAGGGTTATCAGCAATGGTCGCGATCTCTTCACGTAATTCAAGAATCGCACCTTTAAATGCGGGCATGAAGTGTGAGTCCTTAATCGACTCAAAGGATGGAATACCAAATGGTGTATCCCACTCCTGGGTAAAGGGGTTGCCCTCCAGCTCTTCAGCAGTCACCACTATCTCCTCGGAGGTGGTCTCTACTACTTCTGTAGGAGCCCCACCATTTTCATCTGTAACTGACTCAGGGTCTTTACCGCCACACGCTGCAAGGCATGCAGCCAGTAGCGAGACAACATAAAGGTTCTTCATCTTCATTTTCAGGGCTTCCTATTTTTACGCGCATGAGCCACGGTTGGGGGATTAAACGCAGTGAAAATCGAATCGCTCGGATACATCATAGTCAATAGTGGAGGTTCGAAACTGCCAGATGCTCACTGCCCTTGGGCATCAGGTGGCGAATCCCTCAGCAGCGGCTTGTCTCGAGTAGGCGACAAATCTGTCCAACCACGACGGTAGGAGACTAAAAGAAATGGGTCTCTTTGTTTCTGCTGTGTCATAGAGGGATTCGATAAATAGCACGTTCTCGTTCGTCAGTTGCGAACAATGCTCCCTCATAAACGGTGAGTCCATTAAATACCATGGACGGCGGCTGTACGGGAGTGGCAGCGGGACTACCCGAATTCAAGGTAGCTATCACCTCTGTCCCTGATGCGTCATGGCGCTTAATTTCGCCGGTATCTCCCTCATAAATATAGAGTGTACTGCCTGAAACAGCGATGCCCTCTGGTGAATCTAGCCCGTCCAAAAGCACTGTCTTCTTGCCAGCCTCATCAATGCTGACAATTTCTCCCCTTACTCGGTCAGACACCAATAATCGATCGCCCTCTGTGATTACGTGTGTTGGCGCGCCGAAATCGTCAGAGAGCACCGAGACAAGAGAGCCGTCATCGTTAAACAAGGAAAGTGTGTTGTCGCCATGCAGCGTGACGGCATACTGATCTCCAAACTTCACGGCAGACACTGGAATATTAAGGCCCGTCAAACTCAAGGTAATTTCACCAGAGGTTGGGTTTAAAACTTTCACTGAGTTATCAAGCCAGCTGGTCAGTAAAAGATCGGGTCCGTGATTTGACACTGCTGTTGCAGTACCGATGGGCGCAAACTGAAAAATATTCCTCAGCGTCCAAATATCTTCCCCCGTAGCCGCATCGATCGCTCGAACGGACTGAATATCCGCGATGACAACAGTGTCGTTGTGAATCACTAGAGCACCCGGATGAGATATGCCTCCGGGCAAGATCTCTTCTACCCCGCTGGAGGTCACCTTACTGATAAAGCCGTCTGCATAACTCGAGACAAAAAGATTATCAGCATCGTCAAAGGCAAAGTTATCCAGCCCTGTTGATAATGTTGCTATCACCGTCTGTTTCCCGTCTTCCTCTCGTCTTATGACATCACCTGAGCCCGTATCTAGGATGTGGAGACGTCCCTTCGAGTCGAATTTCACTGCAGCTGGTACGTTAAATCCGCTTGCCTCCGTTCGGGACTCGCCCGTTTCAACGTCGACACTGATTACCTCGCCGTTAAACCACCGTGGTCCGTAAAGCCGCCCGTCAGGACCCCAATCCATGCCATTCAAACCACATCCCGGACCGAGATCATCTCTAATCGACCTCTCCGGCGTAGCGCCCGTAGGATCAACTTCGAACAGCCC
>JASMER010000128.1 GCA_030752195.1 Gammaproteobacteria bacterium | reverse complement strand
CTACAACAGCGCCCATTGAACCTCCGATAAAACCAAACTCGAAGGCCGCAACCACTACTGGCACACTGCTGACTTTACCCTCCACGACAACAAGTGCGTCTTTTTCCCCGGTACCCTTTTGGGCCAAGTTGAGCCGGTCTTTATATCTTTTAAGATCCTTGAATTTAAGCAAATCAACGGGCTCAATATCGCCAGTAAGTTCTTGTTGACCCTCCTCATCGAGAAACAGTTCGATTCTTCGACGCGCGGTGACACGCATGTGATGATCGCATTTGGGGCAAACTTCATGATTTTCTGCCAGAGATTTCTGGTAGAGCATGGCATCGCAGCGAGGGCATTTCTTCCAGAGACCCTCCGGTACTGTCGACTTTTTGCTCTCCCCATCTGAGGTAGAAATCGAAGGCAATATTTTATCGATCCAGCTCAATACACTTCCTTGCTCACAACCATTTTTTTCTCAGGAGATAATATTCAGAGCGAGTCAATCGCGCTACGCGCCTCGCCAATGACAGCGCAACAACTCGGGATCTCTGGCTTTTCAGGAGCCCCGCCAGACAGTTTAGCGATCTGCTCCACCAGTGCGCTTCCGATAATGATTCCGTCTGACACCGATGCCATGGCCTTGGCACTTTTAGAGTCCTTGATACCAAAACCGACTACCACAGGCAGATCAGTCAGCTGGCGCATCGACTCGATCGTTTCCTTGATTGACTCATGATCAGTAATCGCGGCGCCGGTGACTCCCTTGAGTGAAACATAATATAAGTACCCTGTGCAGGCCTCAGCAATGTCCTTTGCGCGCTCCGCCGAAGTCGTTGGCGCGACGAGATATATCGTGTCGATGTCGGCCGCTGCGAGCCTGCGATGCAGCTCCATGGAGTCCGTCGGTGGCATATCCACCACCAAGACCCCGTCAACGCCGGCAGCAGCAGCACTGCCAGCAAAGTTTTCGTACCCCATGATTTCAATTGGATTGAGATATCCCATCAGCACGATGCCCGTTTCCGTATCTCCCTCACGAAACTGAGCTACCAGGGCAAGCGTGTCTCTCAGTGTAGTGCCGCCATTCAGCGCCCTCTCGACGCCTCGCTGGATCACCGGACCATCTGATGCAGGGTCACTAAACGGAATGCCTAATTCAATAATGTCTGCGCCCTGCTGAACCAGCTCCTTCATTAGGGTCAGGGTGGTTGGCAGATCCGGGTCGCCCGCAACCAAGTAGGGGATCAACAGCTTCTTTTCCTGCTGAATCCGATCGCTCGCGATTGCTGAAATTCGACTCATAGCCGGCATGCAAGCCCTAGAGCTTCATCCCCTCCAGTCGCGCCACCGTCTCAATGTCTTTATCACCTCGGCCAGATAGATTGATCACGATCGTCTGATCTGCGCCCATACTACGGGCCAGATCCATTGCGTACGCAACCGCATGACTTGTTTCAAGTGCAGGAATTATTCCCTCAAGCCGCGTGAGCTTATGAAAAGCGTTCATCGCCTCGGTGTCGGTCGCAGCCACGTAGTTCACTCTTTTCAGGTCCTTCAGCCAGGCGTGCTCTGGGCCGACTCCCGGATAGTCCAGGCCTGCAGAGACCGAGTGCGTTTCCTGTATCTGCCCACCCGGATCAGTCATTAAATAGGTACGATTACCATGCAGGACACCCGGCGTGCCGGCACTCAGTGGAGCAGCATGCTCACCAGTCTCCAAACCTTTACCCCCTGCCTCAACGCCGAACATAGCGACCCGCTTGTCTCCCAGAAAGGGATGGAAGAGCCCAATCGCGTTACTACCTCCCCCAACACAGGCCACCAGTGCGTCAGGGAGCTTGCCGAACATCTCGAGAGATTGTTGCTTGGTTTCTCTTCCGATAATGCACTGAAAGTCTCTGACCAACTGTGGGTACGGATGAGGCCCGGCGACAGTCCCGATAATGTAGTAGGTGTTATCTACGTTAGTTGCCCAATCCCTGAGCGCTTCGTTCATCGCATCTTTAAGCGTCCGAGAGCCGGATTCCACGGAAACGACATTCGCTCCGAGAAGCTTCATTCTGTAAACGTTCGGAGCCTGTCGTTTTATATCCTCAGCCCCCATATAAACATGACACTCTAAGCCAAGCCGCGCGGCTACCGTCGCGCTGGCGACACCATGCTGCCCGGCACCGGTTTCGGCAATGATCCGGCTTTTTCCCATGCGTTTAGCAAGCAAAGCTTGCCCGATCGTGTTGTTCACTTTATGCGCGCCAGTGTGATTGAGATCCTCACGCTTAAGGTAGATTCGGGCACCACCAGACACTTCAGTTAGGCGCTCTGCAAAGTAAAGCGGAGACGGTCTTCCCACGTAATGCCTTAGCTCATTATCGTACTCTGACCAGAAATCCTGTTCACCGGAAAGATCCTGATAGACCAGAGCCAACTCTTCAACTGCAGCAATTAGGGTTTCTCCGACAAACACACCACCGTAGGGACCAAAATGGCCACTGGCATCCGGACCGCTGAATCCTACAGAATCTATCTCAATTTCAGCTGGGGCTTCAGACACGATTTACTCCATTAAAAAAATACTTAATTTTACTCACACTTTTAATGCCGGGTGATTCTTCGACGCCAGAACTGACATCGACACCAGCTGGCGAAGCAATTCGAATTGCTTCGCCTACATTTCTGCCATCCAAGCCTCCCGCTAGCACAACAGGCTTATCAAGGCCGTCCACCACTCTCGCGGCTTGAGTCCAGTCCATCGTTTTACCTGTACCTCCCGGAACGTTCGCGACGTAGGTGTCGAGCAATATGCGGTCAGCGCTCCTGTAGGCCCTCGCGGACTCCAGCGCTGCAGCTCCGTCCTTTACCCTGAGAGCCTTAATATAAGGGATCCGAAATAATGCGCAAAAATCCTCTTCTTCCTCACCATGAAACTGAAGATAATCGATGACCCCTGTCTCTAGTACGCGATTTACCAGTTCGGTAGATGGGTTAACAAACAAAGCAACCCTCTTGGTTCGACTAGAAACATTGGCAAAAATGGTACCGATACGTTCCGCCGACACGTGCCGCGGACTGTGCTCACAACACACCACTCCGAGCGCACAAGCACCAAACTCTTCGGCAATTTGCGCGTCTTCAGGTCGTGTTATTCCACAGATTTTGGTCCAGACTTGAGACAAGGGTGATACAACAATCGTCAAAGCGCTGATGTTACCAAATTCGTGTTGTCGAAACTATTCATAGCCTGCAAGAAGAAGCGGGAATCTTGGTTCATTCCTGGAAAGCGCACTTGCATGATATCCGATCTCGACTAGATACAAGCCATCAGGCGGCGCCGTTACTCCTGCCCTACTTCTATCTTTTGACTCGAGTACTTCCCCAATCCAAGCTTCTTTCTGCTTACCTGATCCAACATCGATCAGGGATCCACTGATATTGCGAACCATGTGCTGTAAAAAAGCATTAGCGCGAATATCAATCACGGTGATCCCAAACCAGTCGACCACAGATACGGCTTGCACATTTCGATTAGCGCTGGCTGATTGGCAACCTGCCGCACGAAAAGCTGAAAAATCCCGTTCCCCCACAAGCCGCTGCGCAGCCCGGTGCATAGCCTGCGTATCCAGCGGTCCTTTTAAGCAGGTCACCTTGCCATGGAAAATCCCACTGGCAATGGGAGCACTGCTGATCAGGTAACAATACCTGCGATATTCTGCAGAAAATCTTGCATGAAACTTCTCTTCGACAGGGTTTGCAGCAACCACCCTCACCTCCCTAGGAAGTAAACTGTTAACCCCCTGTACCCAGGCCTTCTTACCTCGAGGTTTTTGACAATCGAAGTGCACAACTTGAGCGGTCGCATGAACGCCGGCGTCTGTCCTACCGGCACAGATTACCGCTACAGGTTGGTCTGCGACCCGAGCCAGCGCTGTTTCAAGGATTCCCTGCACGGTATTCAGTGCGGGCGACTTTTGCTTCTGCCATCCGGAAAAAGCAGACCCGTCATACTCGATAGTAAGAGCGATCCGGTCAGAAGGATTTGATCGATCGGTGGCTGGAGCCACCTGAACTGAATCTCGCGACAATGGAAGCACAGGTCTATGGGAACGTAGAAGTCAGGATGTCGCCTGCAAGGACTCGAGAAGCCTTCTGGCCTCTGCTATCTGGCTCTCATTGCCCTCCGCGATAACTTCCTGCAGGATCTCCTTAGCTCCATCCGAGTCACCCATTTTTTGATAGGCATATGCTAGTTCTAGCTTAGTCGCCGTTTCTTCATCGGGCCCAATACCAACATCCTCCGAGGCGCGGGCCTCTTCCTCGGAGAAGAAATCGAGGTCATCAAGCACCTCTTCGCCTTGAGGTAATTCTTCTTTCTTACTTAAATCCGATGACCCGGCATCTGATAAATTAAAGGTCATCTCCAGCTCACCACTGGACACTGCCCCTTTTTGAGCGCCGCTGCGACCCATGGAAATCGAGGTTGCGTCATCGTCCAGACTGAATATACTGGAATCAAAATCGTCCAGATCAGCGCCAAGGTCATCAAGAAAGGAATCAGTGTCGTCGTCATCAGCAGAAAAACTCTTAAGACCTGATCGAGAATCCCGCTTTTCTGCATGATCATCGATATAGGAAACCTCACTGGCAGACATGATCTCGTTCAATTCTTCATTCCGTTGAGGTGCTCTATGATCTTCCAGCTCCGACACCTCGTCAGCTGATCCGAATACATTCGCCGCTGCGCCGATGGCATCTTCATCTCCAGCTCGCAGCTGTTCAGCATGCATTTCAGCCAGGGGCTCCAAAACGCCCGAGTCCTTTAGCGAAGCCGATCGGTTCCGGCGGAGCATGACCCAGACCAGTAACGCAATGACAACGCCAAAACCACCAAATAGCACGATTGAATTACTCGCGAGAACTGCCAGCAGCCCGGCTGGCGCCGTCGATGTTGGGGTAGTTTGATCATCCGAAGCGCGACTCGCCGCTTCCTCCTCTGCCGC
>JASMER010000127.1 GCA_030752195.1 Gammaproteobacteria bacterium | reverse complement strand
TCTCTGAGCAGCTTGATATTTTCCATGCTGCCGGCTGAACTGATTGCGGTGAGCGAAAAACCTGCTTCTGCTTCCGCCTTGGCCAGGGTGGAAAGGGCGACGCCGACAGGGTAGAAGGTGCCGCCGGTGGTGCCGGTAGCCAAAACGTAACTGTTTCTGTGGTGTGAGTTGTCGTTGCAGGTTTGCAGTAATAGGGCGCAAAGCAGCAGCGCGCTGAGTACTAATATTCCGGGGCGGCCTTTGTCTCCGCATTGCATGCGGGCTAGCTGCAGCCACCGGACAGTGAGGCTATCCACTGGCTGATCAGTTCTACCCCCTCCTCATGCACGAGAGCTCTTCCCAGTTCCGGCATCATTTCGTCCGGCTTCGCCGACCGCATACGGTAAACCAGAATAGATTCGGCCGGCTTTCCGGGGACAATGCTGTAGAGTCGATCACCCGCACCCCCGCCAGCCGCGACCGGCGGCTTACAAACACCCATGTTGACCTGCTGCTCATGCTGTCCGGTGAGAATCAGATTGGATGTGTCAGCCGCGCCGTTTGGGTTGTGGCAGTGTCCGCAGTTCATGCTGAGATAGGCAAACGCTCTGTCCTCCAGCGTTTCGTCTGGATCACGCCAGGACGTTGGCAGAGTGACGTTTGTCTCACCGTCCAGCCAGCCCCTGGCAAGCATTTTATCCAGCTGTGAGCTGCTGACATTGTCGGGATAAGTGAACGAAGCGGAGAGCTGAGTTGCTACCGCGCCGAGCGGATGCATTTCGCCGTCAGGATGCTCGGTGACGTGACATCCTGAGCATTGATTTTCATTGGGGACAAAGTAGACGAATTCTGAACTGCCATGCTCATCTCGTAACTTCAGAGCTTTGTTGGTGCCAGCCACCCGCAGGAAGGCTTCCGAGCCTTCATCATTCCAGACATAGGGAAAGGCCTCCCAACCTGCAGATCTTTTGACCAGCAGGCGTGTTTCTATGAGCTGGTTGGTTGAGAGGTCTATCGACTCGGCAACCACTTCCTCCAAGCGCTGCAGATTTCCGGCATCGTCTCTCGGATAGTAAAAAGTTTTGCTGACAACCGTACCAACCGGATAGCTGAGTTCTTCGCCAATTAGTCGTGCCTGCGCGCCTTCCGGTATCCAGATGGTGCGCAACTTTTGTGCGTAGTCAGAGAAAAGCTGATTTGCCGGCCGGTACACCATGTTGAATTGGGTGGGAGTCAGACTTTCATCAGACAGGTCAAACAGCCCCCAGTCTGACAGCCGCGAAGGATTGATGTCAGCATGAAACGTAGGAGGGGATTCACTGCAAGAAACCAGTGAGGTGATCAGTAAAGCGCCTAGTGCAGAGAAGCGCTGAGTGTTCATAGACTTAGTCCGCGTTTGAGCTTAATGAAATTACTGACAGGCTTGGCAGGCTGCAGTCATGGGCAGTGGAGTCGAAACTGGGAGCCGCGAAGCCATTGCCGGCATCGAGATTGACATAGCCTGCTTCCCCGTTGTTGCTTATGCACAGGACCGCCCCGCCGTCTGCGCCGGGGACTGTCACGCCGTCCCAGACTATGTCGGGTATGTCCTGTCCGGTCGCCTGCTTCAGTAGGTTAAGCGGCTCAGAATCGGGACTTGCGCCCCCACCTGAGAAACTGTTGTCGTGAATGTAAATGTCCTCCGGAAAAGGATCATAGTTCGGATCATCGAATGGCCGTTCGGTGATAAAGTAACTCACGATCATGACGTTTGCGCTGTCGTTATCGGCAAATTCATTGCCGAATACTTCGATGCTGTCATTGGCCAGAACCATCATGCCTGTGCCCGTAGGCACTTCGCCAACGATGTTGCCCGCGGGCGCGAAGTTTTTGACATTATTGTTGCTGATTTGATTGTTAAAAACTCGGGTATTCCGACCGCCCTGAATCGGTAGATTGGGTAAATCGAATACTAGAATGCCGCCCGTATTGTTGGTCGCGACATTGTCATAAACGTCAGCAAAGGTTGAATTCTCGATTTCGATTCCGGCGACGTTATATTCGGCGCGCGAATTCCGCACGATGATCTGAGTGGACTGCCCCACGTAGATACCGGCGTCAGAAGCGCCGATCGCGACTGCGCCATCAATCAGGATGTTGCTGCTCTGTACTGGGTAGATTCCATAAGCGCCGTTTGTGGTGAGGGGGCCGCCTGTCCATTCGGTACGGACATTACGGATCACGACATTATCGCTTTCATTGATTTTGATGGCGTCGCCCACGGTGTCTTCGATGGCGAGGTCTTCGATTGTGAAGTTGTCAGCATTGATCAGTAAACCTTCGGCGCCCTGCGCCTGGTTTTTGAAGGACAGCACTGAGCGATCCATGCCCTCGCCACGGATTGTTACGCCAGCGACAGAGAGAGACAGTCCGCGCGTCATTCGATGCGTGCCGGCAGGGATTTCGATTACGTCACCAGCCTGGGCCAGGATAAGCTGCTGCTGAAGTGATTCTTCAAAGCTGAGTTGAGGTTCCGGGGGCTCACTTTGCTCGCTGCAGGCGCTGAGCACGCAGATCGATGCACCAAGTGCAATAATTCTCTGAAGATTGTTGGACATTGTGTTCTTCCTCGCAGGCGCGGCGGCTGTCATCTGTCACTCGCTACAGTATAGGTAGTGGCCTTCGCTTCGGCAATCAACAAGGGCAGCCTGGCGGAGGGTTCGAGCAAGGCATCAAAAAAGGGTGAGGCCGCGAGGCTTCACCCTTCTCAGAAGCAGATCGTTCAAACTAGTTCGAGGAGCGGGACATAGGGCGATAACGAACGCCGCCATATTGCTCATCGGTTGTTGGCTCCAGCCAGTTCACCGTGCCTTCATAAATCGTCAGCTGAAGCGCATCGACATCTGGGTGGGCGCCGTGCCAGTGCTCCACCCCTGCGGGCGTCCAAAAGGGCTCGCCCGGCTGGAACTCTTCAATTGCTCTGCCGCGAATCTGATGTAGGCCGACCCCTTCCTCGATCATCAGCAACTGCCCCCAAGTGTGACTGTGCCATGATGAGCGCACCCCGGCAGGAAACAGAATACGAATATAGCGCGCATCATCGGGGCCCTCAGTGACCTGTGGCGCGCCGCCCTGAAAGTTGCTGGCCTGTGCTGAAATGATGTCCGTTTGAGTGGCGATTACTGTAACGCCGAGCACCGCGGCGGCGCAGGCTGAGGTAAGAAACTCTTTGAATTTTTTCGGATTCGAATTCATGATGGTCTCCATGAGTTCCGATTATTGTTTTGATCCTAAATAACGATAGCAGCAATGCGGCACTATTGCTACCACTGACCCGGCAATTCAGGCTGTGGTAATTTCACTGTCAGGTAACCCGGCTGGCGCGCGAATCAGGGTGTTTAGCCTTGGGCTGTGGTGCTGAAAATCAGGGGTGATTGTAATACGACCGGACCACGTATGAACAGAGACCGATCTTCAGAAGTACTCATCCGACATCTGCTGCGCCCGCAGTGGCCCTTCGTGTTAATGGCAATGACCGCTCTGGTCTTTGCTGCGACGCCTTTGATGTATGCACAAAGCGCCAATCCGCTGGAGGGCGACGCGCGGGCAATTCGTGGTGGCGCTGGCCTGTTTCGCGCACAGTGCGCAACCTGCCACGGAGCTGATGCCAAAGGCATCTCCAGCATTGACGCGCCCGATTTAACGCAAATCTGGAGCCAACGGAGCCTCAGTGCTGCCGCGGTGTTTGAGATTATCCGTCATGGCATTCCCGGCAGCATCATGCCGCCTCACAGCTTGACCGATACGGAAAACTGGATGCTGGTTGCGTATCTGCAGAGTGTTGCGGAGGCTGGTGTCATTGGACTGCCTCCCGGTGACCTCGCCGCCGGTCGGCGGGCCTTTATTGAAAATTGTTCGAGCTGCCATCGTGCTCACGGTGTAGGTGAGGGTCTTGGTCCAAACCTCAGTGCCATGACTTCGCAACGTTCGCTGGAGAGCTTGGTTGCGTCGGTGCGCGACCCGGATGCCCTGGTCGGGCGGGGCTTTAAATTGGTGCGACTGCGTGCTTCAGAAGATGAGGAGATCACCGGCCTGATAAAAAGTGAGGATGCGTTCAGCATGCAGCTCCAGGATGATAAGGGACGTTTGCGTTCTGTGAATAAATCAGAACTGCAGATGGTCGAACGCCTGTCAGGGTCATTAATGCCAGAATTTGCTCGCTCGCAACTCAGTGATCAGAGGCTGTTTGATATCTTCAATTTTCTCCAGAACGGAGCCCAATCATGAGCAAGTTGCTAAAGAAGTTGTTGCCGGCTTTGCTGGCCAGCGCCACCCTGGCATCACCGCTGAACGCGCAGAATGGCCCCTCCTATGGAGATATACTCGCAGGTTTCAGCGATCCTGAGCGATGGCTGACTTACTCCGGTGATTACTCCGGGAAACGGCACAGTCCGCTGCAGCAGATTACTCCAGAAAATGTATCCAAGCTGAGGCCGATCTGGACCTTCCAGACCGGAACGACTACTCGAGGGCGGGGATTCGAGACCACGCCTCTTGCCGATGATGGTGTTCTTTATGTCACCGGTTCCAACAACAATGCCTGGGCTGTCGATGCGCACACAGGCAGGACTTTCTGGCGTTATAGAAGGAATCTTCCCAACGACCTGACCTATGGCGCTAGCGCCCCGGTGAACAGAGGATTTGGGATGCTAGGGGATAGACTGTTCATGGTCACACTGGATGCGCATCTGCTGGCGTTCGACCGTCGAAATGGCGACATTTTGTGGGATGTTGAACTGGCAGATTACCGGGTTGGCTATGCCGCGACGTTGGCTCCTCTTGTACTCGACGGCAAAGTCATCGTCGGCATCTCAGGGGGCGAATATCGAACCCGCGGATTTATTGATGCTTATGACCCGGTGAGTGGCGAGCAACTCTGGCGATTCAACACTATCCCCGGACCCGGCGAGCCCGGCAGTGAAACCTGGCCGGATGATCCGGAGGTGCTGGCAGCCGGAGGAG
>JASMER010000126.1 GCA_030752195.1 Gammaproteobacteria bacterium | reverse complement strand
ACATGATCGCAACATCCTGTTCTTTGGAATCTTGCTTTGTAAGGTCCATTTCCAAAGTCTCAATTTCTTTGCGTACTTCTGGCGCAAAATAGCGGCCAAGAAGGGCGTTTGTACGCTCGATCCTCTGCGCCGCTGCAATTGCATAATTGTTAAAAAATAGAAGGCCGAACATGGCGCATATTGCAATGCTGCAAACAACGGCATTGAACCGGATGAATCCTGGGTCCACAGCCGATGCATTGTTTAGGTCTTGCAAATTAAATGCGAAAAATGTTGTTGGATGGTTGATGACCCAAAACGCCTTAAGAAGTTGGGGCGATATAGCGAGAAGTAGAAAGAGGATCACTGCCCAAATCCTCAAATGCAGCAAAGCGAACACTAGGAATAAGGGCATTGGAACAAAAATATAGTAAAATCTCCGGCCCAGAGCTTCGAAATACCTCGGATCCGTCACTTCTGTTATTGGAGGGCTCATGAGATGAAAATTGATAAAAAAGGTCCAATTTATAAGAAGAATAGATATCAGGAGTGCCAATGGGTAGTATTGTGCCTCGCGTTGGGGATTTTTGAAAAAAAGCCATGAGCACAGAATACTGGAATAAAAGATAAAGCCGGCGACGTAAGTGCCATAATCAATCGCTAGATGCCACCATTCATCACGAGCGAAGTTTTCAACGTTACGGATTAGCAAAAAAACAAACAGCCCAGTAAAAACAAAAGATGCAATCTTACCTAAGCGTAGTTCCCAGACTGTTGCTTCCCGAAACATTTGGAATCAGCTCCTATCGAAGAAAATTTACTTTTTACACACCGGTAATACACCACACAAAATCTCAAAATGACCGAGCCTCTGTGGCTTTCTGGCACCTAGCAAACAAGATAAATCGACGCTTTGATCCATTCCCTGACGGACAGAACTATAAATGCCTTAATTTTGAAGCTGCCAAAATCCGCGCTCGACCCTCTGCAGTCTTCGCACCAGTGCTAAAACCGCCACGTAGCCGGCACCGGCCTTTCTTCTTTTGGGTGTCTTCCTTTTTTTCTGGGTGTTTGAAGCCGGAATCACTGGGCGTAAACACCCCCCATTTTATGTAAATTGGACGGCCCTATTCGAGCGGAAAGTTTTTTGATCTTTGCTATTTTAGAAACCATCCCGTTCCATCATTGCAAGGGTGGCTAGATAATCAATAGGAACAATTACCCGTGAGCACCGTAATGCGCCGAGATCATCTGGGTAATCCTGTCGATGATGGCCTTGTTGGCTAAGAGCGGCCCAAGCACCTCCTGCTCAATCGTTGCAAAGGTACTGCCACTTTCCTTGAGGTATGTGTCCGTTTCACTAAGTCCACCATCAGTCGCGCTTTGATTGGAAGAACTGAAAGCCGAACGGATGATGTCAGCGGCTGCGTTGAAATCAAGCCGCAGAGAAAGCGCCAACAAATCGTCATTGCTGTAGCGATTGCTTTCTCCAAGATTTGGAGTCCGGCAGATAATCATCAGGCTCTCACCGATAACGGCGATACGTATCGCGTGAAGAAGGTCCAGATGACCTCGCGACATACCAACCGTTCGGACACCTTCGCCACCAACCTTGTCCGCCAGCCGATAAAGGTCGACCAGATCGTCACGAAGCGTCCACACCGTTTGCTGAATGTCACGGAACCGCGGGCGCAGCCGAAGATGTTTTGCAAGACGGCGAAACGCCCTTTGATTGCTAGCTTGCTTGCCGTGATAGGCACGGTTTACCCAGAAACCCGGGTCTACCAACCGGCAATAGGAAAGGACCGTATTCAACGAGCCAAGTCGTTTGGCAGTCAGCGCCAACTCAAAGCACTGTCGCAACCTCGGCGAGCGCTGGTAGACCTCAACAAATTCCTCAACATCGACAGTTGCCGCATGCCCCATCCCGGAAATCACATTCGCTAGAAAGCCGAGCTGCTGTAAAATGGCATTGTGAGCAATCGCGCGTATCTTTGACGGACCGCGCCGTTCGCCTCCAGCATCGACCACGCGCTTTGTGGGACGCGATCCCGTCGTGGGCAGCAGGTTGCTGCCGAACAAGTCTATCAGGTCACTGTAATTCGGGTCGTTGAGCAGCTGCTCGTGCCAGGTCTTTAGCGCCAGGAACAGATCGAGAGAGAAATCTGTCTGCTGGTAGAACGCATCCGTGGCACATTCACCTTGTGGCGGCTCTATTTCTGCAACGAAAAGGCCACGCATAGTCGCCTTTGCAAGCTCTTCGCTACCAAATAGCCGATAGCCATCACCTCCCTGAAAACTCGATTGGTGAAAGAGACTTATACCGAGTTCTGCCGCCTGCTGGCGTACATAGGGCGTCATCAACCAGGCCTGACGCTGCGCTATCCGTGCCTGCGCACCTCCCCGCCCAAGCGACTCACCATGGGTGTTGAAGATGAGCAGATCGATGCTGGTGCCAACCTTTGCTTTCAGGCTCCGCAGTATCTTGAGCTGCAGTCGTTCGATCGCCATGTTGGCCGCTACCTGCCCGACAAACCTGCCTGCATCTGAAAAACCTGTCTGTATGGAAAGTCTGCCGCGCTGTCGCAGGTAATCGATAAACACTGGCTGCTGCAAAAGCTGGTCAACAATCTTTTCTCCGTGTTCCAGACCATAACTGGTCTCGAACAGGGGTGAGATATCAATCATGCCGGTAATGCCGAATTTGTGCGCAAGATAAAGGGCCGACATAATTGTCAGCGGTTTTTCACACTCGGCGATCAGCAACCTAACCGGTTGGTCGCTGTCTATATGTTTAAGAAATTGTGTTGCCAGCATAAGCTGTCGCCTTGCTGTCGCCGTCTCGCCATCAAGGCTCGCGAAACTGATATCCCAAGCAGACTCCTTGCGAATTCTCAAGGCGAGCCTTTCAATGAGGAGCCGCGGTGAGCTAACACCGTCACTAACAGAGATGGTGCGCCCATCCACCGGCCGCATAGCATTCCTGATCTGCGCAGCATTGATGCGAAGATGAACCTCACCCATTCCAAAACCATGGGTTGAGATATCAGCAGAGATAACAAGCGCAGTAAGCGCATCCTCCTCATCAGGAATATCCTGCGCAATTTGATGGATTTCCTTGGCAAGTGCATGACTCGAGACAAGTCTGTCCGGATCTTCGGTCAGTGCATTCATCACAGTGTCGAATTCCGCCTTACCGCTCTCTACTGCCTCAAATGCCTTTAAATGCTGGCTGGTGGTTGCACAGCCCACAGCCAGTCGGTCAGCCACAGGAGATAGCATGTCAATTTTGCTGTCTCTGACCGCACGCTCATAGCCGCGCAGAGCCATGTATTTTTCTCGAAGACGAAGCCGGAAACTGTCTGTCCAGCTAATGTCAGAACGGCCATCAAGGTCATATCCGACCCAGGTGGAAACGTTGATCATAGCCGGCAAAGTTTTGCGCCACCCATCTGGATCAGCAGAACGGAGTTGGCGCAGTATGTCGGCATTGATCTCATTTATGGCTGCACGGGCATGCTTTAAGGCGGCCATCGCCTCACCATGCTCGTCGTCCAGTGTCACAGACTGGCGCGGCGCAAATGCGTCATGAGGCACTACCCCTGCTTTCGCAACAGCGTGATGGCACATCGCTGCCGACACTTCAGGCTTCAACGCGAATACCGGATGTGCTGTAAAGACAGCACTGTATAACGGCCGTGTAATATCCCGGCTTGTGATGTCCGGCAGCTGAGGAATCATATCATCAAGACCAGTTTGTGTCCGGAGGTTTTCAACTCGCTGCTGCCACAACTCCACGGCATAGTGGTCGAGAAACAGGCCAAGTCGCTCCGAAGATAAGTCGCCGGATGCAATCTGTTCACCGATGATGTCCGCAAGAGCAGATATGGGGTTGATGTCAGTAACATGCATGCCTTGCTCACGCAGCTCATAAAGCTGCGTTAGCCATTCAGCATTTAGATCATCACCACTCAATACACCCCTCCTTCGGCCATTTTTGGCAAATCAATATTTGGCCAACGATAGCTTATGATTTGGGACAGTTTTTAGAACTACATTTCGCAGCTTGGATTACCACGCAGTTATTGTAAAAACCCGCCATCCAGAAGGATACCAGGGTGTTTGATTCATGGTTTTGTTGTCTGCGGTGGCTCATCACAGCCCTTACCTGCATATTGATTTTCCGTGTGTGTAGGTTTTTCCTTATTGCAGGGGCATGAGTCGAAACTGTCCCCCTCGGGTTATGAGTTTTAATCGGTCTCATTCAAACTATGCGTAAGCCTAAAAAACTGATGGACTCCGTAACAATCTATTTTTAAATCGACTCTCCAAATCGTTTACGTAGGCACGGCTTTTGGGCACGGACTGCTGGTCATCAGATAATTGTAACTGAACTACCATGCCATGTTGGCAGCGAAAAAAGTATTCACAACCAAGAAGATAAAATTCCCACATACGCACGAACCGTTCATCGTATTTTTCTGCCATGATCTCTCTACGCTTTTCAAAGCGCAATCGCCAGTGGCGCAGGGTTTCAGCATAATGACCCCGCATTATTTCCATATCGAGCAGTTTCAAGCCACGCCCCTCGGTCACGCTAATCAACTGCTGGATCGAAGGGAGATAGCCACCCGGGAAAATATAACGTGTCAGCCAGCGATTTACTGGGGTTGCGCTGTGGTGCATTGCAATAGTGTGGATTACTGCTACCCCGCCTGGCGCGAGGCTTTTTCGCACTTTGTCAAAAAATATTGGAAGCCCTCTCGGGCCGACATGCTCAAGCATGCCAACCGACACAATTTTTTGGAACGTGCCAGTTTGCATGCGGTAGTCGCGCAATTCAAATTTAAGGCGATCATCAAGTTTGGCTCTCGCAGAGGCCTGGCAGGCATAAGCAAATTGTTGTTGTGATAAGGTAATGCCAGTCACGTTGACGCTGTCACGACATAAAGCTAAGGCCGAAGCTAAACCACCCCAGCCACATCCGATATCAAGAACGCTGTCGCCGTCCTGCAGGTTAAGTTTTGCAGC
>JASMER010000125.1 GCA_030752195.1 Gammaproteobacteria bacterium | reverse complement strand
AGGCTCTAGGGAGTTTGTGTGGTCCGGGCTCTGATTGGCAACATCGGTGAGCGCAATCCCGTTCTGCAATACTTCAACACGGTTGCCTGTCTGGCCTCGAATGATCGGTTGGGCCACGCCCGTGCCATATGACGCACTGTTTATGCCTACTTCATTTTTGAGTGTGTCGCCCAGCGAATTGGTAACTCTCTGTCTGTATTCCTCACCGGAGATGACCGAAATCGGTAAAATAGTCTCTGCTCTCGTGGTCCTGAAAGCACCAGACACAATAATTTCCTCAATTTCTTGTTGCCCATTGGCTGACGACGAGGACTGCGCAACTGACACTTGTGGAGTGTTGATAGCGACCACAATTGCAGCAGCCAGTCGGTTAGAATAACGCACTTTCATAAATACTCTCCGGGGAGCTAGCTTTGACAAACTAAAATGTTACCTTATAACATTTTACAAAACAACACGCGGGGCAGTGCCGAATCGTTGAAGCGAGCGCTTTTTGAATGTCGACGACGTGTGCCTCTAAACCTCCATATCTACGTATCAATTCTCAGATCTCAGAGCCGAAGTGTAGCTGCGGAAACACAGCTAACTTTCTCAGCAATTCGGCACTGGCACAGAGTCAATCCGTAAAACGACAACCAATTTTTCTAGAGAAAGTTATAAAGGCCGAGGGCAAGACGTGTTAATGGCAAAAGCAAGAGTCGACAGCTGTCGCAGCAGTTTTAATGCAAGGATTCAGTAACCCGGCCCGACTGTCAGTGTAGTGTTCTCAACGATGACTCAAGCCCCTTAAACCTGTCCATCGGAGCACGATTCGGGCGAGCCTGTTTTGGGTTATTCAGAGGAGGGAGGTAAGTTTCCGCCCGATCGTCGGGCTCTGGTATAGCCCCCCGGCATCGGGAGCATTTCCACATTAAGCGGTTTTGAGAATCTTACTATCACTGTGTGGTCCAGTTCAATGTCAGCGAAATAATCACCGATGCCCGGTAACTCAGCCGCCTCTCTGACTATCGCCTCTTCAGAGACCTCAACTGAAAATAGGAGCTTCTCTTCAACAGTGGCATAAGGCACCTTGGTCTGAATGGGGTTAATCTTCTTCTGAACCAAACGCCCATTACTCACGATAGATCGTGTCCGCCCGCTTCACCACCGCATCAACCTGCGCGTTTGCCATAGTGGAAAACAGCGAGCTGGCCGCAACATTGAGCAATGCGCGGGAGAAGGCAAAGCGCATCTCCAGAGACACTTTGGAGGCATCTTCACTAAGAGCCTCGAAGCGCCACGCCGCGGAAAATTCCGTGAAATCTCCCTCTAACAGCGTCATAGCGATTTTATGGGGGCGCTCAAGTGCATTACGGGTAGTCAATCGCTGTTCAACTCCGGCGGCCCCTAGCTGCAGTTCGCCCACCAATTCACCCTCTGTCGCCTCAAGAACCCGTGCACCGCGGCAACCGGGCATAAATCTGGGATAGGCTTCAATGTCATTAACCAGATCAAACATCTGTTCGGCAGAGTGATTAACCAGAGCGCTGCGCTGTATGTGCTGCATAGATCCGGATTAACTCAGGTAGATCTGATTAACGGTGCTCAGAAAAACCAGCAGCAATACGACAGGAATCACCGTGCCCAACGAAAATTTGATGTACTTTTCCAACCAAGAACCAGCGTAGCTGTCATCGCCGATGACCAGCTCCTCCGTGAGGCCGCTGAAATTCCAGCGGTAAGCGCAAAACAGACAAACGGTAAAGCCCACAAAAGGCAAGATGGTTTCGTAGAACACATCAGAGACCAAATCGAAGAAGGACTTGCTCATCCCACCGTAGCTGGTGAAGTTGGTAAAGAAGTCAGAAATCCCTAGTGACATGGTCGCCGGTATAGCGAACAAGGTGAGCAGTCCTGCCTGAAACAACACGGCTTTCTTCCGGGACATCCCCAACTCATCAATCCAGCAGGCGATGGGAATCTCAATAATTGATACCATCGAGGTGAGCGCAGCGAAGAAAACCAGAACGAAAAAGATTGCAGCGACGAGGCTGGCACCGACATATCCGACAGCGTCCTGCATTGAAAGAAAAATCTGGGGCAGAAAATCAAAAATCAGTCCGACGCTGCTGGTGGACAGATCATCGGTGTTGGTATTCGGATCAAACGCGAAGATAGCCGGTAAAATTAATAGGCCGGCGCAAAAGGCAATGGCGGTGTCGGCAACTGCGACCATGCGTGTCGACTCAGCAATATTGTCACTCCGTGAAAAATAAGAGCCATAGGTAATAAGAATGCCCATGCCAAGTGATAGAGAGAAAAACGCCTGCGAGAGCGCGCCATTGACAGTGGCAAGAGTGAGCCTGCTGAAATCGGGAACCAGGTAATACCGGACGCCGCTGAACGCATTTTCCAACGTCAGCACAAACCCCACTAAGGCGATTAGCATCACCGCGAGCGTTGGCATCAGCACGCGGGCCAGCCGCTCAATCCCGCCCTTGACTCCACCCAACAGGATGGTGAACATCGCTAGAATAAGCAATACGAGATATCCGAACAGCGACGGCCTGGCAACCACCTCTCCGAAATTGCCAGGCTGCGAGAGCGCCGCCAGATTTCCAGTCGCAATTTCCTTGATGTAAACCACCAGCCAGACGGTAATCACCGTGTAGAACACCGCGATCATGAACGGCGTAAGGATGGCCAGCATGCCAGCGAATCGCCAGTGCAACTCTCCGCCGGACAATTCGGAAAACGCGCCGACCGGATTTCTGGTTGTGCGCCTGCCCATGGCAATCTCAGCCATCATCACTGGATAACAGATGAAGGCGATAAAAAGCAGATAGATAATTAGAAAAGCTGCGCCGCCATTCTTCGAGGCCATAACAGGGAATGCTACCAGATTGCCTAGCCCCACAGCAGAGCCTGCAGCAGCCAGGATAAAACCCAATTTTGAGCTGAACTGACCTCTTTCCTGAGCCATTGATATTCCCCTTAATTCCCGAAGAACTAGCTTAATCACTGATTTAGGGACCCGGCCGATTCTATCAATCGCCAAGCGGAAAGGACAATCATAGTGAATAAGACCCAAATGAGATTAGCATCCTCACGACAGGAACGCGCTATACTTGTAAGATGACAAAAACTAAGAAATCAAAAGTCCCTGACAATACAATCGTGCAGAATAAAAAAGCGCGTCACGACTATTTTATCGAGGACACATTCGAAGCGGGTGTTGCCCTGCAGGGATGGGAAGTAAAGAGTCTACGGGCGAAGAAATCCCAGCTGACAGACACCTATGTGCTCATCAAGGACGGTGAGGCATTCCTGCTCGGTTGCCACGTTACGCCATTGGAGTCGGCCAGCACCCATGTAGTGGCAGACCCCACCCGAACCAAGAAGCTTTTACTGCACAGAAAAGAGCTTGCGCGGCTTTTCTCTGCCACGCAGCAAAAAGGGTACACCTGCGTGTGTACAAAACTTTACTGGAAGAGCCACCTTGTCAAAGCGCAAATCGCTCTGGCCAAAGGCAAGCAGGCACACGACAAACGTGCTACCTTGAAAGAGAGAGAGTGGAACATCGACAAACAGCGACTGGTACGTCACAACAACCGCTAAACATCCTTCAGCCGAGGCCAACACTATGACAACTAATTTGAGTACAAAGAACCAACTGGCAACCTACTCTTTTGAAGAAGGTATTTCTACGATCACGCTCGATGACGGCAAGGCAAATGTCATGTCTGTGCAGATGCTGGAAGAAATCAACGTGGCGCTCGATGACGCAGAAAGGCAAGGCGGCGCGGTGATTCTCACGGGTCGCGAAAAGATGTTCTCCGGCGGATTCGATCTGAGCGTATTCAAGGCCGGTGACCAGAAACAGACGTATACCATGCTGAGCAACGGCGCGCGCCTCGCCGAACGCCTGTTGAGCTTTCCGCTTCCCAGTATCACTGCCTGTAGCGGTCACGCTGTCGCTATGGGAATTTTCCTCCTGGTGGCAACAGACTATCGCATCGGTGTCCAAGGCGGCTCAAAATTCGCTGCCAACGAGGTGGCCATTGGAATGACAGTGCCGCACTTTGCCATTCGCGTGCTGCGCCAACGCCTAACGCCTCAGCAGTTGAACAAGGCAGTAAACTTTGCGTACTACTTTTCAACAGAAGAAGCACTACAAGCCGGAATTATTGACGAGCTTGTCCAGCCAAGCGAACTAGTTGGCATAGCGAGACAACGCGCCCAAGACGCACTTAAGTTGGATGCAGCGGCACATACCAGCAGTAAACTAAGGATGCGCGAAACTTTGTTAGCGGAGATTTCTTCTGACATCGAGAGAGATTGTGCAGGTTGGCAGCAAGCCTAACCATAAAACGTCAATAGCTTACGCCAGCTGCTTAGTTGTCCCATTACATGATATCATGTCGGATCTTGGGGGCGATTCGGATTCGACGCCGGTATCAACACCTGGGGTGCATGTCGAGAGGGTAGTGACTCTCGTAAATCAATCGCTGCAACTTTATAGTTGCCAACGACGATAGATACGCTCTAGCAGCTTAATATAGCCGCTAGCGATTGCCTCAGGGATGCCTGTAAACCAGTGTTTTGCAATCGTCATACAGAACAGGATCGCGCGAAGGCCGTCTGGGGCAATAGCGTTAAAATTTTTCCAGACTCGCCCTACTCGCCCTGCCCGTCGGGTAGACGTGGGCTAACTCAATAGACGACGCTAAGCATGTAGAGCAGCAGGCCGCGAACTGACGGACGGGGGTTCAAGTCCCCCCGCCTCCACCAAACACTTGTTCAACAAAGATCTATAAAAGCATACAATTCATATACTTAAGTGGACTCTTTGTTCAATAAAACCCTAAAGTATTCGCCTAAATTCAAGTAGTTTAGTAACATCCATAGTAACAACACACTGAATCACCCCCTCGGTGTTACTATGGCCAGAATAGTTAAGCCACTCACTGATTCAAAAATCAGGAACGCTAGACCATCCCCCAAGGAATATAACCTTCCTGACGGCAACGGCCTT
>JASMER010000124.1 GCA_030752195.1 Gammaproteobacteria bacterium | reverse complement strand
TGATGATCGCTGTCGAAATGGCTCATGACGCCCGCATAATTCCGGTGTTCGATTCGGCTGAAGAGGCTCGTGCAAATCGCCGCCCTGCAGCGCTCAAGCAGTGGCTGGGTGATTCAGTTGGCTGGTACGAGGACGGCGTGCTGCTGGTGGAAACCGTCAACATCAACCCGAAACAAATGGCTGAGAGCTCTGTGCCAATAACCGCAACAGGCCGCATTATAGAGCGCTTTGAGCGATACTCAGAAACCGAGATCGTTTATCAGTTCACTGTAGAGGACGACAACCTCTATCTGCAGCCTTGGACGGCGGAGCTGAGCTTCCATGAAATGGCCGGCGAAATGTATGAGTATGCCTGTCATGAAGGCAATCATGCGATGCCCGGTATGTTGGCCGGTGCCCGGCGCCTGGAGTTAGAGGGAGAGATCGGTTCTGACGACGACTAACGATCTAAATCACACACTTTTCTCAGGGCCCAACTCGCATGCTGCCGGTTGGGCTCTTTTCTTTACGGGAAGGTGCGACTGGCTGACCTGCATTGTTGTTGTCTTCGCTTGGCTATACGAGCGAATTTTCTGGAGATTCTTTTGATGCGACATATCCCCCTGATTATTTCTGCACTAATGGGTGCTTCCGCGAGCGCAGATGATCACCTTGATATTTTCGTTAATACCGATGTCTTCGAGCTGGAAGTCGCGACTGATCCCCAGATTTCGCCTGATGGGAGCACGATTGCTTATGTGAGAGCCGCCAATGACATCATGACTGATAGTACCCGGAACAATATCTGGCTGGTCAATTCGGACGGCAGCGATCACAGGCCTCTCTTATCGGGCACTGCCTCTTACTCCAATCCACGCTGGTCCCATGATGGGAACCGTCTGGCCTATTTGTCCAGTGCAGAAGGCAGAGGTCCGCAACTCTATGTTCGCTGGATGGACACCGGGCAGTCGGCTCTGCTGAGTAATCTGCAAAACGCGCCGCGAGGGATTTCCTGGTCCCCTGACGATTCCCAGATTGCGTTTTCAGCGCTGGTTGCTACTGAACAGGACCAGCTCGCGACTGCGCCTACCATGCCGGAGGGAGCTGTTTGGGCGCCGGGAGTCAAAGTCATCAGTGATCTGAATTATCGTGCTGACGGACGCGGTTACCTCGAATCCGGCTATTCTCACATTTTCCTGCTGCCGGCCGACGGTGGAACGCCGCGACAGATTACCCAAGGCGAGTTTAATCACGGGGGAAAATTGGATTGGACGCCAGACGGGAATGAAATCATCTTCTCAGCCAATCGTAATGAAGATTGGCGAGAACGCGAGCGCAACAGTGACTTGTGGTCGGTGAACTACCGTACAGGAGAAATGCGACAGTTAACCGACCGGAATGGGCCTGATTACGCCCCGAGCCTCTCGCCCGATGGCAGTCGCCTGGCCTACTTAGGCTATGAGGACCGTTTAATGGGTTATCACAATTCACAGGTCAGTATTCTTGATCTGAACAGTGGCAAGATCACGCAGCTCACTGAGGGCCTGGACAGGTCGATTGACTGGGTCGAATGGGCTGGCAACTCCAGACAGCTGCTGATCTCATTTGATGATTTCGGGAAGCGCAAACTCGCCTCTGTCGACATGGAGGGGGATCTGCGCCCGCTTGAGTCTGATGTTGGCAGCGCTGGGATATCGCGTCCCTACACAAGCGGGGATTTTACCGTTTCGGATAATGGCGCTTATGCTTATACAGCAGGTGGCCCGGACCGTCCGGCCGACGTGGCATTTGGGCATGATGGCAGCGCGATTCGGCTTACCGACCTCAATGCCGACCTGCTCGATCACAAAACGCTTGGTGAGGTGAGGGAAATCAGCTGGCGCTCCTCAGTGGGTGATCATGATATTTATGGTTGGCTGGTGACCCCGCCGGGATTCGATGAGGCGCAGGAGTATCCGCTGCTGCTGGAAATTCATGGAGGACCCTTTACTGCCTATGGACCTCATTTTTCAACGGAAGTCCAACTCTATGCGGCGGCTGGTTATGTTGTGTTTTATACCAACCCGAGAGGGTCCACCAGCTATGGTTACGAATTTGCCAACGAGATTCATCACAATTACCCCAGTCAGGATTACGACGATCTGATGTCGGGAGTCGATGCGGTGATTGACATGGGCTTCATTGACGAGGAACAGCTCTTCGTGACCGGTGGATCCGGTGGCGGTGTACTCACAGCTTGGATTATCGGTAACACGGATCGTTTTGCAGCGGCGGCGGTTGCCAAGCCAGTCATTAACTGGATAAGCCATGCGTTATACAGTGATATTCCGGAAGGAGTGACTCGTTACTGGTTCGAACAGTTGCCTTGGGAAGATTTTGACGCTTACTGGGCCCGTTCACCGCTGTCGCTTGTGGGGAATGTCACTACCCCTACTCTTTTGCTCACCGGGGAAGCAGACTATCGCACGCCGATTGCTGAGTCTGAGCAGTACTTTCAAGCGCTAAAATTACGGCAGGTTGATACTGCAATGGTGCGAGTGCCAGAGGCATCCCATGGAATTGCCAGTCGACCTTCTCACCAAATCGCCAAGGTAGACAATATTCTTGCGTGGTTTGCACGTTATCGAACCGCCGATCTGGATTGAGCCCTAGCCCGTCTGAACTCTTCGAGCGTGGGCAGTCAATGCCCAGCGGAAACGCTAGGTGGCTACGGGCTTGCGGTAGCTGTGTTTTATCAATTGCTGCCGGTAAGCCTCGGCCGCTTGCTCCCCCTCAGCCAGAAAGAGATCCTGCTCTAATTGACGGATGGAAATTAGTCTTTTTTCGAGCTCAGTCTGCGATTCCAGCTCGCCGCTGAAAGTCAAATGTTGGACGTCCAGATTTTGCTCATGCAGCAGGTGATAGCCGACAAGTAGGCTGCGGTGGCAGAATGCCGCATCTTTTTCTGCGCACATCAGCGCAACATTGTGTCCTTTGCTGAGGCCATTGCGTAAACGATCTATACCTGAGAGGAAATCGGGTCTCAGCCTCAGACGATCAAACTGTACCTGCCCCGTCTCATCATAATGCCCAGGGTCAGATGAGCGGGGTCCCAGTTCCTTACCCAGATAAACATAGTGGAGCTCGTTGGCCTTCAGAATCCGCTGCAAGGGTTCTCTGGTGTAGTCATGAAAAGCGCTGCTATAGGGGACAGACCTAATGTCGGCGATGACGTCAATGTTGTAGTGTCCGAGTTGTTTCAGGAACTCTTCCAGAGGTTTGGTGGCATAGCCAATACTGAATAGCGTCATTGAAATATTACCAATACATCGAGCTTAATTCGGTCATCATAGCAGGTCTTTTTTGGGCTTTAGCGTTATTAGATGAAAGCTAGATTGCTGATATTAATTGTGAAAATATTGTGCCACGTTATATAAAATGATATATAACGAAGTTGACGAACCTTTTTGGAGAGAACATGCCCCTCAGCGCAGCCGACTGGGCCGCGATCAGTCTCAGCCTGCAACTGGCTACCGTGACAACTTGCATTCTGCTGATGTTGGGCACTCCGCTGGCATGGTGGCTTGCGCGCACTGGTTCATGGCTAAAAGGCCCTGTCGCGGCGATCGTTGCCTTGCCCCTGGTTCTGCCGCCCACAGTTCTGGGTTTCTATCTGCTCATGGCCACGAGCCCGACCGGGCCGGTCGGTCGTCTGACTGAATTCCTCGGCCTGGGGGCGCTGCCCTTCACATTCTGGGGATTAGTGGTGGGGTCTGTGTGTTACTCCATGCCATTCGTTGTGCAGCCGCTACAGAATGCGTTTGCTGCCATCGGGCGTCGTCCGCTGGAAATGGCCGCGACTCTTCGGGCGGATGCCTGGGATCGCTTTTTTAATATTGTTCTGCCCATGGCTTTGCCCGGGTTCATCTCTGCCTGTGTATTGGGCTTTGCGCACACGCTGGGGGAATTCGGTGTAGTGCTGATGATTGGGGGCAATATCCCCGGTGAAACCCGAGTGGTTTCGGTGCAGATCTATGATCATGTCGAGGCTCTCGATTATGCTCAGGCCCACTGGCTGGCTGGTGGCATGATCGTGTTTTCGTTTCTCATCTTGCTCCTGCTTTACCTGACTTCTGACAAGGCAGCCGTGGGCAGCCTGCAACTGCGCAGTTGAATGATGCCTCTGTTATGAATACAGCACCCGATCACAACCGGCTGATTGAAGCGAACTTCAGCGTAAAACTGTCGGAACCCCTGAGTTCTTCTGGAGCACCGCGCTTTGAGCTTGTCATTGATGAGCAGCTTGCCGCCCGTGGGGTCACTGCGATTTTTGGTCCATCCGGGTGCGGTAAAACAACTTTGCTGCGTGCGCTGGCAGGCCTTCAGCCGATCCACAGCGGAGTGCTCAGAGTCACAGGGGTTGCGTGGCATGATCAAGCAGGTTCTTTGCAGGCACATCAGCGTCCGGTCGGATTCGTTTTCCAGGAGGCAAGCTTGTTCGAGCACATGAGCGTCGCTGGCAACCTAGAATTTGCGAGCAAGCGGGCACCTGAGAGACTCGGATCCGAGCAAATCCAAGAGATCAAAGAATTTCTGGAAATTGATCAATTGCTGCCGCAGAAACCTGCTCAGCTGTCCGGAGGGGAACGCCAGCGCGTAGCCATAGCCCGAGCCTTATTGGTCAGGCCTCAACTTTTGTTGATGGACGAGCCTTTGGCTGCTCTAGATCAGACGCGCAAGCGGGAGATCCTGCCTTTTCTCGATCGCCTAAAGTCGGAGTTGGATCTTCCCATCATTTACGTTACTCATGCGTTAGATGAAGTCACCCGTCTCGCAGACGATCTGTTGATCATGGAAGAGGGGCGGGTTAAGGCCAGCGGTCCGGTCGATGAAGTTCTGACGCGGCTTGATGTGCCGAGGCTGCTGGGCGAGGAGGCCGGGGCAGTGGTGGAAGGCAGTGTCACTGAGCGTGACTCGCAGTGGCAGCTGTTGAGGGTGGATTTTAACGGCGGCTATTTATGGCTCAGGGATAGTGGTGAAGCGATTGGCCAGCGCGCT
>JASMER010000123.1 GCA_030752195.1 Gammaproteobacteria bacterium | reverse complement strand
TCCTAAATGAACACACGTGATCTGCTAATAGAAATCGGGACTGAAGAGCTCCCGCCGAAAGCGCTGGCGAATCTGTCCGCTGCTCTGGAACTCTCTCTGACCGAGCAGCTACAGGCATTGGAGCTCTCATTCGGCAATGTGCAACGGTTCGCCTCACCGCGCAGACTGGCGGTACTGATCGAAGGGCTTGATGAAGCGCAAGAAGATCAGGAGAAAACCCGATTAGGACCAGCCATTCGCGCGGCATTTGATGACCCGGGCGCACCAACCCCAGCAGCGCGTGGATTCGCAAAATCCTGTGGCGTTGAAGTCGATCAATTGTCGCGGACAAAAAAAAACGGCGTCGAAAAACTGAGCTTTTCGGTTAACGAAAAAGGACGTGCTACCCAGGCGCTGGTACCGACACTGATTGAGGCGGCCTTGTCCAAGCTTCCTATACCAAAGCGAATGCGCTGGGGCTCTTCAAGAATCGAATTCGTGCGACCGCTGCACTGGGCCGTCGTTCTGTTTGGAGAGGAAACCATAGAGACGGATATCCTCGGGGTCCGGTCCGGCCATTGCACCCGGGGGCATCGTTTCCATAACAATCAGGATCTGCCACTGGTTCAGCCTTCTGACTATGAAAGCGTGCTTAAGGAGCAGGGTCGGGTAATTGCCAGTTTCGACAAACGCCGTGACCTGATCCGGGAGCAGGTTGAGCAACAGGCCCGGATGCATGAGGCGGTAGCCATCATTGATGAGGCGCTGCTTGACGAGGTAACCAGTCTCGTTGAGTTCCCTGTTGCCCTCACCGGCAGTTTCGACGAGGCATTTCTTGCGGTTCCACAAGAAGCGCTTATTCTCGCCATGAAGTCACATCAGAAATGTTTTCATCTGGCTGATGCGGAGGGACGACTTCTGCCCAAATTCGTGGCCATCAGCAACCTTGAAAGCAAGGACCCGCAGCAAGTCATTACGGGCAATGAGCGGGTAATCAGGCCGCGACTGGCTGATGCCCAGTTCTTTTTCGATACCGATCGGGAAAAGCCCTTGATTACCAGAAAGGACAGTCTCGGAAGTCTGGTTTTCCAAGACAGATTAGGGACGGTGCTGCACAAGTGCGAGCGGGTGAGTCAGCTGAGCCGACAGGTTGCCGAACAGGTCTCCGCCGACCCGGCTCACTGCATGCGCGCGGCAGAGCTTTCCAAGTGTGACCTGTTAACCAGCATGGTAGGTGAGTTTGCTGATCTGCAGGGGCTTATGGGGTCGTACTATGCGGCCAATGACGGAGAGGCGCCCGAAGTCGCGCAGGCGATCCACGAGCAGTACCAGCCGCGTTTTGCCGGCGATGATTTGCCGGCCTCTGAGACAGGGGCCATTCTGGCCGTCGCCGATAAACTCGACACTATGGTGGGTTTGTTCGGCATCGGGCAACCTCCTACCGGCTCCAAAGATCCGTTCGCGCTGCGACGCTCTGCCATCGGGATTCTCAGAATACTCGTGGAAAAGCCGCTTGAGCTGGATCTCAAGTGGCTCATAAAGGCATCTGTGGAGAGCTTCCCGGATGACCTGTTGCTGGCAGACACGGGCGATAAGGTGTTCGAATTTATCCTAGAGCGGTTCAGGGCCTGGTATCTTGACGAAGGAATAAGCAGCGAGGAATTCCAATCCGTATTCGCTCTGCGGCCGAGCCGGCCGCTCGACTTTCATCGTCGAATTCAGGCTGTCCATGCCTTTGCCCAGATGCCTGAGGCTCAGTCACTTGCCGCAGCAAACAAGCGCGTTGCAAATATTCTTTCCAAGCAGGCTTCGGCTGCTGTCCCGCCGGCGCTCAGCGAAAGCCTGCTGCAGGAGAGCGCCGAGAAAACCCTATACGCTGCGATTATTGATAAAGAGTCAGAAGTGGCGCCTTATGTAAAACAGGGCGATTACCAGAAAGGTCTGACCCTCCTTGCCGAACTCAAACCGGCCATTGATGGTTTTTTTGACGAGGTTCTGGTGATGGCGGAAGACGAAGCCGTCAGGGACAACCGGTTGGCGTTACTGGCAAAGCTGCAGGCACTGTTTCTGAACCTGGCCGACATTTCCCATCTGACCAAATCCTGACTGCACGCCGAGGTTTGCGATCATGACATGCATCGTGCTTGACCGAGATGGGGTGATTAACGAGGATTCTGACGATTACATCAAATCAGCCGAAGAGTGGGCGCCCATTGACGGAAGTCTAGAGGCTATAGCTACGCTGACGGCCAGCGGATACCGGGTAGCGATAGCCACCAATCAGTCAGGTCTCGCTCGCGGTCTTTTTGATGAGTATGCTCTTGCAAAAATCCATCAGAAGCTGTGCGCCTCGGTTGAGGATGAAGGCGGTTTTATTGAAGGTATTTTCTTCTGCCCACATGGGCCCGATGAATCCTGTTTGTGCCGCAAGCCTGGCACCGGATTGCTGACGCGAATCGAGCAGGAGCTGGGCGTGAGTCTGGCGGGTCAGGCTTTTGTCGGTGATAGCCTGACAGATCTTCAGGCCGCTCAGTCGTACAACATGAGAGCGGTTCTGGTTCGAACCGGGAAGGGGGCAAAGACCGAGAGGCAACTCCAATCGCTGGCTGATCATGAGATTGAGATCTTTGACTGTCTGGCTGAGTTTGTCAGCGCAGAGACCTCTGTGAAACATGCTTAGGCAATTGATCCTGACCCTTCGCTCCGGCGTGTTTTATCTCGGTTACGTACTGATCACGGTAGCCCTGTCGACGAGTTTTATCCTGCTGTTTCCGCTGCTGAAGCCCAGCAGCAGACATCGCATTGCGGCAGCCTGGTGCCGGTCCATACTCTACTGGCTCAAGCTGAGCTGTGGCATAAGCTATCGCGTTGAAGGGGCCGAACTTCTTAACCGCAGCCCCGCCGTTTATCTGGCCAACCATCAGAGTAGCTTTGAAGCGATTCTTTTTTACCAGTTGATCTATCCCGTCTCGCCGATTCTAAAAAGAGAGCTGCTGCAGATTCCTTTCTGGGGTTGGGCTTTGCGGTTGTTGAAGCCTGTCGCGATTGACAGGAGCAAACCGAGGGTAGCTGCCCGCTCTCTCATGGTTCAGGGAGAGGCCATGCTTAAAGAAGGGAACTCGATCATCATATTCCCCGAGGGCTCTCGCTCTGAGCCAGGGGTTGTCGGCAGATTCTCCCGAGGTGGCACCGCACTGGCTGCTGCTGCGAAAGCTCCCATCGTACCTATTGTGCATAATTCGGGATACGCGTGGCCTTCCCATCGCTTCATTAAGTTTCCGGGCGTTGTCTCAATAAAGGTTGGCGATCCGATCTCAGTAACAGACCGATCAGTTAAAAACCTGACAGATGAGGTAGAGCAGTGGGTCCGGGCCCACTTTCAGGTTATTGACTCGCGCTAAATATCCAGATTCTCCGCCGTAAGCGCATTGTCCTCGATGAACTCCCTGCGAGGATCAACCTGATCACCCATCAGTGTGTTGAACAGCTGGTCGGCGCCAATGGCGTCATCAATCGTGACCTGCAACATACGCCGGGTCTCCGGGTTCATCGTCGTTTCCCACAATTGATCCGGGTTCATTTCACCCAGACCCTTATAACGCTGTAGGTAGTGGCCCTTCATCGCGTCCCTGGTGAGCCACTCAATGGCGTCCCCAAAACTCGAGACCGCGCGAGTGCGCTCACCACGCTTGATGTAGGCGCCCTCTTCCAATAAGCCGTTCAAAGTCTCACCAAGGCCGGTCAGCAATTTGTATTCGCCGGAATTGAAAAAGTCCGCCTGAAAAACATACGAGCGCTCCAGGCCATGTAAGTTCAGTACGGCTTCTGGCAGGAATTGCCGCCTCTCACTGTCTTCATTGGCCCGGAACGTATAGGTAGCGCTTACTCCGGGATGTCGCTCCGCCAACTGCTGACTCACGCCTTTCATCCAGACTTCCAGCCGGGAAGAGTCCTTCCGGTCAGATTCTGTAATCGGGTCGCTGTAAATCATCGCCTCCAGCACCTCGGTGGGGTAGATTCGAGACAGACGACTGATCATGGCGTAGGTTTCGTGATACTGGTTAACGAGGGACTCCAGCGAATCGTCCGCTATGCCGGGCGCATCTGGATTAACGTGCAGGCTGGCTCCCTCAAGCGCGATTTGTGTTTGATAGTTCGCCAGCTCCCCGTCGTCCTTGAGGTATTGCTCTTGTTTGCCCTTGCGAATTTTATAGAGCGGCGGTTGAGCAATATAAATATGTCCGCGCTCGACCAGGTCACGCATTTGACGGAAGAAAAAAGTGAGCAGCAGCGTACGGATATGAGAACCGTCTACATCGGCATCCGTCATGATGATGATGCTGTGATACCGAAGGTTTTCCGGTGAGAATTCCTCATTGCCAATGCCACACCCCAGTGCCTTTATCAACGTGCCGATTTCTGCTGAACTGAGCATTTTGTCGAATCGGGCTTTTTCAACATTGAGTATTTTGCCTTTCAAAGGAAGAACGGCCTGATTCTTGCGGTTTCTGCCCTGTTTCGCGGAACCCCCAGCTGAGTCACCCTCGACAATGTAGATTTCAGATAGGGCCGGATCCTTTTCCTGACAATCGGCCAGCTTACCGGGCAAGCCGGCGACATCCAGGGCCCCTTTGCGCCGAGTCATTTCTCGAGCCTTTCGGGCAGCTTCTCGCGCCCGCGCCGCATCGATCATTTTATTTACGATCAGTTTCGCGTCTTGCGGATTCTCAAGCAGATAGTCATTGAAGTGAGAGGCCATTTCCTGCTCAACAACCGTCTTGACCTCTGAGGACACCAGCTTGTCTTTGGTCTGTGATGAAAATTTCGGGTCTGGAACTTTAACAGATATGATGGCGGTAAGACCCTCGCGGGCGTCATCACCGCTAGTAACCACTTCCTTACCTTTTTTCTGGGCAAGTTCTTTGTCAATGTAGCTTTTTAGCACGCGGGTTAATGCGCTTCGAAAACCGGCTAGATGCGTGCCACCATCCCTCTGAGGGATATTGTTTGTATAAGGAAAAATATTTTCCTGATAGGAATCGTTCCATT
>JASMER010000122.1 GCA_030752195.1 Gammaproteobacteria bacterium | reverse complement strand
TGATGAGCGGTGTTTTCCCCGTTCCACCCACCGTAATGTTTCCGACCACAATGACGGGACAGCTTAACTCCTCAAAATGGCCATTCTGGGGGGTTTTCCGTAACGTACGCAACCGGCGGACTGAGATATACCGTACCAGCAGTGATAGCGGGAGTAATAACCATAACCAGGCAGATTGTCGATGCCATGCCCTACTAAGAAAGTTCATTTCTACTTACTTGTGGGAATCAGAAAACTGGAGCTCATGCATGCGAGCATAATGCCCTGATTTCGCCAAAAGTTCCGCATGGGTTCCAGATTCAATTATTGTGCCTTGTTCCATAACCACGATAGTGTCGGCACGTTCGATTGTAGAAAGCCGATGAGCAATAATAAAGGTGGTTCTGTTCTTAACCAGTTCCTGCAGGGCTAGCTGAATAAATTTTTCAGATTCAGCATCAAGCGCAGAAGTGGCCTCATCCAGAATCAGAATTGGCGAATTTTTCAGAAGCGCCCTCGCAATCGCCAATCGCTGGCGCTGTCCTCCTGATAGCAGGGCAGCATCATCCCCCACCTGGGTATCCAGACCACCTTCTAATTGAGAAATAAACTCCATTGCATATGCCGCTTCCGCCGCGGACCTGATTGCATCCTGCGAATAATGCGGATTTCCGTAAGCGATATTTTCTGAAATCGATCCATCAAACAGAACAACCTGCTGAGTCACCAGCGATATTTGCTCTCTGAGGTTTCTCAGCTCGTAGTCACCCAGTTCAATCCCGTCGAGAAGGATAGTGCCCCGGTTATGTTGATAAAAACGCGGAATAAGGTTAATCAGGCTGGATTTACCGCTACCCGATTTACCAACAAGCGCAACGGTTTGGCCCGGCTCTACCTCGAGACTGACGCCTTTCAAGGCCGGAGAGGTATCATTGTATGAAAACCAGACGTCTCTAAATTCTACACGTCCGTCTATTTGACGCACCGCGTGCTGCCCACGATTGAGCTCAGAGGGCTCATCAAGTAGCTCAAAAATACTGAATGAGGCCGCAATGCCTCTTTGAATAACAGCGTTTATTTGCGTCAGTTGCCGGATCGGTTTCGCCAGCAGACCGGCAGCGCTTAGAAAGATAACAAATTCGCCGGCGCTCCTGCCCGCGAAAAAATCCGGCGACATCGCAAGCCAGACGAGAAACGCCAGGCCCATCGCTACGATCATTTGCACGAGTGGAGTGCTGGTGTTGCGCGTCAGTTCCAGCTTCATGTTTTGATGCCTATTGCGCTCACTCGCAGAAGCCAGCTTGTCGTTGACCATCTGTTCGGCATTGAAGGTCCTGATGACTTTATAACCTTTGATCGTTTCACCAGTGATTTGAGTGACTTCGCCCATGGAATCTTGCATTTGTGAGCTGTATCGCCGGAAGTATCTGGACGCCAGGGTAACAATCCCGCCAACTAAAGGCGCGATTACCAAAAAAGTCAGCGTAAGCTGCCAGTCAATCAGGAATAGCTGGGCAAGATAAAAAATGACCGTAAGCCCTTCTCTGAAGGCCACAGTAATAGCTTCACTTGCTGCGCCGGCAATTTGCTGCACGTCATAGGTTACTTTGGAAACTAGGCGCCCTCCGGCTTGACGATCGAAGAATGAAGCGGGAAGCTCTACGAGTTTTTCACTCAATTCACAGCGAAGCCTGTGCATAACCTGCTGAGCCAAATAGGCCATTGAATAGCCGCCCAAAAATGAACCCGCACCACGCCCAAATGCGATTGCCAAGCAGAGGATTGGACTGAGAATCCTGGCCTGCTCATAACTTTCAGAGCTGATGGAATCAAGAGTCCAGCCCAGCCACTGGGTAGCAGCAGGGCCGGAGGCAGCAAAAACAACAAAACCCAGCAAGCCAGACAACATGACCGCCTTGTGATGAATCACGTAGGCTAAAAGCCGAAGATAAAGCACCCATCCACGACTTGATGAAGATTGACCAGATTGTGCTGTCATCAATAATTTGGATCCTGTATGTCGGACTGCTCTGAACGCTGTGTCGCGATACTAAGCCTGGTGAAACCTGCCTGACCGATGGCATCCATTGCCGTCACCACTGATTGGTGAGTTGCTTCAGAGTCTGCGACGATAATGACTGGCAAATTGAGATTTCCCTTAGATTCAAGTTCAAGACCGCGCAGTAAAGTCTCGAGTTTCCCATTAACAAGCGTTTGGCCATTCAGAGCGAACGAACCATTGCGAGACACCACGATCTCTAGCCGCTCAGTCTGAGTAGACTGGGTCTCTGCTTCAGCTTCAGGCAGGTTGACCTGCAAAAGTGTTTCTCTGGTAAACGTTGTGGTGACCATAAAGAATATCAGCAAAAGGAATACCACATCGATCAGCGGTGTAAGATTGATCGAAGGTTCGTCCAATATGCGTCGTTTGAATTTCATTGGCTGGGCAACAGCGCAGCTGCGCCTTTTACTTTATCTCCACTTGCCGATCACTGTGCAAGGCATCTACCAGTTTACTCGATTCTTGCTCAAGATTAAGGATCAGGGAATCTACCTTGCGCATAAAATATCGATAAAAAACAAAGCTTGGTATGGCCACAGACAGGCCTGCGGCGGTGGTGATGAGTGCCTCGGAGATCCCTCCTGCCAGCGCATTTGCGTTTCCTGTACCTTGCAGCATGATTTCGCTGAACACTCGGATCATCCCGACAACAGTGCCTAGCAAACCCAACAGAGGCGTAACCGCCGCCAAGGTCCCTAGGGTGTTTAAGTAGCGCTCCATCTCGTGGATTACTTGAGAGGAGGCCTGCTCTATGCTGGCAACCATCGCCGAGCGCCCATACTTCGAATTAAGCAGCCCAGCGGCGAGAATCTGGCCCAGTGGTGATGACAACCGTAATTGTTGCAATTTGTCTGAATCGAGCTGATCGTTCTTTAGCCAGGTCCAGACCTGAGCCAAAATGTTTTGCGGGGCAATTCTGGTGTTCTTAAGCGTCCAGAATCGCTCGATGATGATAGCAATTGCTACGATCGAACAAAGGATTATAGGCAGCATTAACCAGCCGCCAGCTTGAACTAATTCCAGCACGTAGTACCCTCCGGCAAGCACAATTTTAGCACAGCGGATGACTCAGAAATCATAGGTTCGCCATAAATGCTGCAGGCATAAATCGCGATTACCTGTCCATGATTAGGAATTCCCGCTGCTTCAGCGATTCAAAAGCCGTTACAGTTCTCGCTCATTAACAATAAGCCTGCAGGACTTCTTACCGTATTCTGACATCGCCAAACGAACGGACCCGTCAGTAGCCGCTCATCGCGTTCATTCCTGCCTGAGCGCCTCTGCAGGATGAATGCGGGCAGCACGCCGAGCAGGGATAATCGTTGCACAAAAGACCAAGAAAAATACTCCGATCACAACGACAGCAAGGTCAAGTGCTTGAATTTCAGAAGGCAAGTAGTCGATAGGATAGACATCAGCACTTAAGAGCTGCAGGCTGAAAGAAGATTCCAACCAATGGGCGAATTCAGTGACATAAGTCGCTCCCAAAATTCCAAAAAATAAACCAAAGGATGTGCCGATCAAGCCTATTAAGCAGCCTTGCCAGAGAAATATTTCCGTCACCGTCTTCGGGCTCGCACCCAGTGTGCGCAGTATGGCGATGTCGCCTCTTTTATCTCTCACGATCATCATCAAACTCACCACAAGATTAAACGCAGCGACCGATACTAAAAGCCAAAGCATAAAGGCCACAATGTTTCTGGAAAATCGGATGTTGTCGTAAATTGCACCTAACTTCAGAGTCCAGGATTCTATAAAAAATGTCGTTGGTACCCAAGAATCTAGCTTCACGGCAATCCGATCTGCTGCCAGCGCATCATCAAGACGCAAATGCACGGCATTCTGCGGGGAGCGTAACCTAAATAACGCACGTGCGGCTTGCTTGTTAATCATCACGTAAGCTTCGTCGAGTTCCTTGGTGCCAACTCTGAAGGTTCCCACGACATCTAATTTACGAAAATTGGCCATAGGAATGAGCGGATTAATTGATACAGCGGAAGAGTAAAGAGTTAACTGATCCCCTGTCTCGACTCCGATACTTTCTGCTAGCGACTCACCAATGGCAACACCCCAACGATTTGCGTAAAGATCCGGCAAGCTTCCCGAGACAAAGAAGTCATCAAGTGCCGCGTAGGCACGACCCGTTTCACGGTCAATGCCATTGATAAGTACCCCTCTATTGCCACCGCCTCCCGAAACTACGCCCATAGCTTGAACAACAGGCGAGATCGACGCCAAATCAGACTGGCTTGCCAACTGATCGATCACTGCATCCCAATCAGACTGCAGCAGGTTTTCATCTGTGTAGAGGGTAATATGAGGCACGATTCCGAGAATGGTATTGCGCATCTCTCGGTCAAACCCATTCATGACCGACAGCACCAGAACCAGGATCGCAACACTCAAAGACAGTCCAAAGACTGCTAGTGCCGACATGAAGGAAACCAGATGACTACTCCTGCCAACGCTCACATATCGAACAGCGAGGTATCGGCAAACAGAAAATAGCGATTCAGGCATGCAACATGCCGTCCCTCAGAAATAATTTTCGATCAAGCGTATCGGCAAAAGCTTCATCATGGGTAACCACGATATAGCTGATATCCAGTTTCTCGTTGAGATCAGACATCAAATCCTGAATATTGAGAGCGGTATTGCGATCAAGATTGCCGGTCGGCTCATCCAGCAGGACGCATGCCGGCTCCGTAACCAGTGCTCTCGCGATTGCGATACGCTGACGCTCGCCTCCGGAGAGCTCTGATGGCTTATGCGACGCCCGGTCAAGCAAACCCACTCGCTGAAGCATGATCTGACTTTTCTGCAAGGCCTCTTTCCTGGAATAGCCAGCGATCAGTAAGGGCATGGAAATATTTTCCAGTGCGGTAAATTCTGATAGTAGATGATGGAATTGATAGACGAAACCGAGATACAGGTTCCTTAAACGGCCACGCTCTGTTTCATCGACCTCAGCCAGATCCTGCCCAGCTACAATAACTCTTCC
>JASMER010000121.1 GCA_030752195.1 Gammaproteobacteria bacterium | reverse complement strand
CTTCTGCGATGAGCAGGCCATTGAGTCTGAACAGCGTCAGAACCAGATCAAGAAACAAGACCCTTTTGGGTGAATGCAAGCTTTGTCCCCTCAGAAACGGCCCTACGAAGCGTCCGATCACGGCGCCCGGGCTGATGATATACTTGTCAATATATTGTCATTATTGACCATCCCGGTCAACGGCGCCGGGCAGTCAAAGCGCAACAAGGTTTTTGTGGACCGCGAGCGCCCGTTCAGTCAAAAGATAGTAAAACATGCGACCACAGCGCACTCACATCTCCTCGACGCGGGTCCAGAGGAAGAGTGAGACTCCCGAACCGTATTATGCTGTGGGCCATCCCGGTCGCAATTGCTTGGCAGACTGGCGCAGTTGTCAGGATACACAAAAGGTGTACGCGAGTTTCTTTATCCTAGACCACATACTGTCAATATTACGGGTCAACGCAAATTTTATGACTATAAAAAGGCGTCGCTACTGTCGGCCTGCTGATCACAGCCGAAGACATAGATCTGCATGTAGCCATCAGCCAAAATCAGTTGCTTCGTGATGCGCTGATCTATCGCTTCACTGCTGCCGGAATTCCAGGCGCGTCAATCAACGCCGCGCGCTGCTCCAGTGACCCAAATTTCGGCGTGCTCAGGCGCAATCTGAATGCCTACGAACTTTTCGCCCAGCTTGAAGTCGAAGCCTGCAGCGTGGAACGCCCACAGTTACTGGCAGCCGCAGCGGATGGACGCGAAAAGCGTGCTATGAAGTCAGTCTCGGCATTGAACTGCGCTCCGTAAATGTCTTATACGGCAACCTACAGCACCAGCCTCAATGCATGCCCTTCGCGCCATGGAATTCGCCGCCGGAAGCGTTGATTTCGCAGAAACTACGACCTCAAATGCTAGTATCACCCATTTATTTGATGGGGTAGGCTATTAGATGAAGGTGACTGTGATGTTCGAAATTGTTGAGAGTAATTAAATCCGGAAGCATGCTGATCTGCGCCACGGCAGCAATCGCACTTTGCTTGTCCTGCGCAGCTAAAGCTGACTCCCTCCAATCTGCCAGAGTGTTGCTGAGAGTGAGCAATACGGCTCAGCAGTTCGACAGGCAAATCCAAAATCATGTCACCCAAGTTCTTCGAACCTATTCCAGCATCGTAGCCATGGAGACAGGGGTTGAGTTGCCCAACCCGATCCGTGCCGCCATTGCGGATTGTTACGCACGCGAGTATGCCTGGCATAAATTTGAGCGCGGGTTTGCTGTTATTCTTTCGCAGCATTTAAGTGCAGTACAGATCGACTTGCTAATAGGCTTTTACCGCAATCAGGGTATTCCGCCCAATCAAATTCAGCGTTTCAAAAACGCAATCGCATCGGCCGGCGCAATAGCGGTAAACAGTGCCGACCTGATTTATAAGACAAGCCCGGGATGTGTGCAGCAAGATTCGCGGTTAATCAGAAAGTACCTTTTCGAAGCCGGACTGTAAGTCGGTCATCATGGCCGGATCTACTGATTGGGCTTCATCAGCACTTATGGGAGATGAATACCGCGCTCCATTCGTGACTTCTCTGCTCGCCGCTCTTTTCGCTTTCTGTCAGCACCAGCAATCGGCTGTGGCACATGGGCTGTGCAAATCAGTGACATGCCGACAAAAGAGAAAGCATAAAGCAATCCAAGCAAGACGACCGATCGCGGGAAATCAGCCGTGCAGGCAGCGCGAAAAATAGACCATTTAATGGGTCATTGAATACATCAGATAATTAATTCCCAACCGATAGGCGTTATTCGCGTAGCGAGTCGGATAAGCCTGGTGGTAGGTGTGCTCCCAACCATCACCCATATCAGAGTTCCAGTTGATTAACACCATGACCCGACCAGAATCATCCAGAATGGCATGGTTGCTCGCCCGATCTATACCCTGCTCACCAAATTCATCAGAGCGGTACAGTGCGGGAATCATCTGCGGGCCGTCGATGTCATAGTAGACATGAAAAATTTCGTGATCCGGGCTCAGTTCTGTGATCTCCCGGTCTGGAAAAACCTGACTGAACGCGGCATAGAAGTTGTCCCACTGGCGCTGCCCCCAAAAATCATCAATCAACAGGAAACCGCCGCGCAGCAGATACTCTCTGAGATTTTCTGTCTCCTTTGGGCTCAGGACGATCCCGCCGTTTTGCCCCACTTCAAGCATATACAGGAAGGGATAATCAAAGATCTGCTCATCATCAAACCGCAAGACGATGGGGTCGCGTTCCACTTTGATGTTGGTGAGCCGAGAGACCCCTCGCAAGAAATTCATGTCCGCATCCGGAAAATCGATTGACCAAGTCCCATAGCCGAACCCGCCACCCCAATAAGTGTCATACTGAACGCGTACAAAATTGAACTCGCCAAGCTCCTCCTCTACTAGGTCGTATACACTTGATTCTGATCCACCGAACTGCGGAAACACCTGCGCGTTCAGCGGTACGCCAATCAGAAACAGCAGCAGAGTTATCAAAGTTTGCTTTTCCATAGATGATGATCTCTCCGATCAAATTGAAGCGCAGGTTCAGGCGGACTTTCTCCGTGGATCAGAGGCAGGTACAAGCAGTACAGAAAAGTGAGACATGAATTGCAAGTCGGTCACCGCATGGAGTCGCAGTAATCGGCGTTACTGACCGCCGGGGTAAACCAGATGAAATCATAGGCTGACCGGTCTGAAAACTGATCGAGATAGGCGCGGGGATCCATTGCATCCGGAACCACCTCAAGAAATGCCAGCGAAAGGATATCTGACCATTCCAGTTCCGGATGCTGGGCTATCAGGTAATTGGGCACACCAAGGTCCTTTCGGGCGTGGTAATTACCGGCGATCAAGACCGCCAAACCATGGTTCTTTTCATCGTCCAGCAGCAGGCTTCGGGCCATGGTGTGATCTCGAGTCTGCTGTACCCTCACCATGGGAGGAAACTGGGACTCGGGCAGCAGACCACAGTGACTCTCATCGATATCTGCCAGCAAGCGGTTAACCACCTCTGCATCCAATACGGCTTCAATTTCTGAAGTCGTAGGTGAAGAGTAGACTTGCATAACGGATTCAGTGTCAAGATTCCCGGCGGTAACCGGAACACCCGCGCGATGAGCTGCCTGAATAAGTGCTCCATAGTAAGCCCAGCTCCAACCCTGGTCGTCCCAGTTCAGAAAGTTTTTCAACGCTTCTTCTGACTCGAACGAGGTTTCGAGAAACGCATCCAGATTCTCGCTAGCTGTGCCGTCCAGCATTTCCATTGTGAGCTTGTCCACATTGTCGGCACTGATTAAGGCTTGGAGAACCCTCAACTGAAGCGCGTGATGGTCCGGATTGTCATGCTTTTCACCGAGCAAAACATAGCTGGACTCCAGTATGGAGTCCCACAGTTCTGCATCAGTCACGAACTGTCCACGCCGCGAGTCCCAAATGCGACCAATCAGTTCATGATCGGTGTAAAGCTCAGACTGCCATGGGAAAGAACTGACCAACTGCGCACTTGCCTGAGGGGGCAACAGACAGTGTGTAAAAGCCACGATCGTGACCATCAAGCACCCGATACCTGCCTCGCGAGATTTATTCGGTACCACCCATCTGCTCCCAGTTTCCATAAACGTCATCATTCCAGAAACTCTGAAAATAAGCGATAGCCGCAAGTTTCTCTGCATCCAAAATACGGTTGGCGAAAGCCGGCATTTGCCCCCCAAGAGGAACTCCTCCAAGATTAATCACCTGTAGCAGCACGGACAGAGGGTGATGCCAGGCGTGCGCCGACCCGTTGAGTGGGGGCGGTGGAAATGAGCCGTCTTCGAGGCGCGCACGCCAATCGGCAGTGACACCCTGCGCCTGAGCGCCATGGCACTGAGCACAATGGTCTTGGAAAACCTTACTACCTGTTTGAACCTGCTCAACCGAATACCAGCGACCGGCAACAGGAGTTCCATCGCGGCCTTCACCGGACTCGTGGGTCGGTGAACATCCCAGCATCAGCGTCGCGACAGAAACGGCAAGCATTGGCCTAAGTCTTCTATCCATAAATCAGTCTTCCTTTTTTGGATAATCAAAATAGACCAACTCTCCCAACACTTCCTGAATCTCCTCCCAATGTTGAACAGGAAATTGCAGCTTAAGCAAACCGCAGGTTGGAATATGGTCGATTCGTCCATCACATATTCTGTCAGCGAACTCGGTGATGGTCGGATTATGCCCCACCAGTATGGCCGACTGACAGTTCACATCGAGAAGACTCACTGCTTTCACAAACATGCCGGCACCAGCGAAGTAGAACTCGGGGTTAGTGGCAACCTCATCCGGCGGGAAACCTATCTGACCGGCTAGTATCTTCGCCGTAGTTTTCGCTCTGAGAGCTGGACTGGTAACCACACAATCAACCGTGTCGCCGCGTTGCTTGAATCGGGAGGCCATCTTCAGGATGTCTTGTAGACCGCGATCAGCAAGTGGCCGCTCCAAATCTTTGAGCTCAGGGTCATCCCAGCTTGATTTTGCGTGGCGCAGAAGGTAGAGCGTTTTCATCAAACTTCGACAGTTGAAAAGGACTGGAACATCAGCATCATGACAAACAGCATCAAACAAGGCGGAATTTTACTACAGTCTGCCTGAGCGTCTAACGATTTAGGCATTTGGACCGCTAAATACAGATAATACCCCGATTAAAGCCGGTTAGTTTTTCTCTGACTTGCTACCTCGGAAAAGGATGCACAATGAAATCACATCGCTCTCTTTTGACCCTCATCGCCTGCACGATGATTTCCAACACCCTCACTGCGCAGGAAGAAGAGGCAACACCGCTCACAACCGAAGTGGAACTGGGCGCCGTGAACACAAGCGGCAACACTGACGCACAAAGCATTCATTTCCGGGGCGAGGTGGATTGGGGGCGAGAACAGTGGGAATATGGCCTTCTCATCGATGGACTGCGATCGTCACAGAACGGAATTCTGGCAGCTCAGCGCTTTTACTACGTCGGCAATGCAAATTATCAACTGGATGAAAACTCATTCATTCAGTCTAGACTTGCTCACGAGGATGATCGTTTCAACGGCTATGACA
>JASMER010000120.1 GCA_030752195.1 Gammaproteobacteria bacterium | reverse complement strand
CAGAGTGAGCGCGCTGACATCTATCGCGAGTATGTAGAGATCTTGTTGGAAAGGGAATTTGCCTTCCCCTGTTTCTGTTCAGCCCAGAGACTTGACGAGGTACGTCAGGCGCAGATGGCCGCCAAACAGACACCGGGATATGATGGGCACTGCTTGTCTCTGGGTCATTCGGAACGGCAAAGGAAGATCCAGAGCGGTGAGCCGCATGTCATTCGCATGGTAGTCCCAGAGCAGGGCGAATGTCACTTTACGGACCTATTGAGGGGTGAAGTCACAATCCAGTGGGACCAGGTAGACATGCAGGTGCTGATGAAATCTGATGGTCTTCCAACCTACCATTTTGCTAACGTGGTGGATGATCACCTGATGGGTATTACTCACGTTATCCGTGGTGAAGAGTGGATTAATTCGGTGCCGAAGCATGTCCTGTTGTATCAGTATTTCGGCTGGGATGCGCCGGAGTTTTGTCACATGCCGCTGCTAAGAAATCCGGATAAAAGTAAGCTCAGCAAGCGAAAGAATCCGACCAGTATCAATTATTATCGTGACATGGGCTATTTGCCGGAAGCCATGGTGAATTATCTGGGGCTCATGGGATGGTCAATGCCCGGTGGCGAGGAAAAATTTTCCTTAACTGACATGACGTCAGCATTCGACATTATGCGCGTATCGCTAGGCGGGCCAATTTTCGATGTGGAAAAACTGGATTGGCTCAACGGGAGATATCTGCGAGAAGATCTTAGTGATGAAGAATTTGCGTCACGCTACCTCGAGTGGGCCAATAAGGAAGATCGGTTGGGCAGAATAGCGCCGCTGGTTCAGCCGCGTGTTGAAAAGTTCAGCGATGTGATTGGCCTGAGTGCCCAGTTTCTGGACGGCATTGTGACCATCGATGCGGCGCGGTTTGAGCACAAGAATCTGAGCGCTGAACAGAGTATCAAGATACTTCAATTCAGTTTGTGGCGATTGGAGGGCCTGTCAACTTGGAGCCGGGAACTCATAGAAAGCACTTTGCTTGATCTTGCGGAGCAAATGGATTTTAAAGTCCGTGACTTTCTCTTTCCCGTATTTGTCAGCATCAGCGGCAGTGCCGTTTCCACTTCGGTTATGGATAGTCTCGTAATCCTCGGACTCGATCTCTCTCGCGCACGTGTTCGGCATGCTATTGCTGTACTCGGCGGTGTGTCTAAAAAGCTGTCAAAAACCTTGGAGAAAGAATATCGGGCTCTCAAGAAGCGGGCACCGGAGTACTCGGGGTTTCATTGACAGCGTGGCGGGGTGTGCTTAGAATGCGCGTCTTCCGTCGGCGGGCGGCTGTGGGGCCTTAGCTCAGCTGGGAGAGCGCAACACTGGCAGTGTTGAGGTCACCGGTTCGATCCCGGTAGGCTCCACCATTAATTGCATACCCTGCCACGTTTAAAATTCTCCTCGTTGGTCGATTCTCTAATCCTGTTTTGCTCTGGTAGGCAGGGATGCACGAACAAAAAGCGCCCACCCTCAGCCAGCTGTTTTGCGCCTTGCTCCGGTTAATCGGAAGCTTCAGACCAGATCGAGGTCTGTTTGACACTGACAGCGTCGGTCTATGAACAGGCCGGTTACTACCGGGAATCGGGATAGTCTCTTTGGGTATACCCCTGATAGAGTTGCCGGGGTCGGCCGATGCGGTAGTTTTCGCTGAGCATCTCATGCCAATGGGCGATCCAGCCTGGCGTTCGACCGGTGGCGAACATCACGGTAAACAGGCTCGTTGGGATGCCGATAGCCTTTAAAATAATGCCAGAATAAAAATCCACGTTCGGGAACAGCTTGCGCTCGATGAAGTAGTCATCCTCAAGGGCAATTCTCTCCAGCTTCTTTGCTATCCTCAGTAGAGGGTCATTTTCGCTGCCTAGTTCCTCGAGAACTTCGTCACAGATGCCTCGGATCACCGTGGCTCTGGGGTCGTAGTTTTTGTAGACGCGATGCCCGAATCCCATGAGTCTGAAAGGGTCGTCCTTGTCTTTGGCTCGGGCGATAAATTCTTCTATCCTGGATTCGTCCCCTATTTGGTTCAGCATGTCTAGTACTGCTTCATTCGCGCCTCCGTGAGCTGGCCCCCAGAGCGCTGCAATTCCGGAGGCGATGCAGGCATATGGATTGGCACCTGTGGATCCGGCGAGTCGTACAGTTGAAGTTGACGCGTTCTGTTCATGATCCGCATGGAGCAGGAAGAGTGTATCCACGGCTTTGGCAAGCACTGGACTGACCTTTGGTGGCTCGCAGGGGGTTCCGAACATCATATGGAGGAAATTTTCGGCGAACCCCATATCATTCTGCGGATACATAAAAGGCTGACCAATCCCGTGTTTGTAGCACATCGCTGCCAGAGTAGGCATCTTGGCTATCACGCGGTGCGCTGCTTTGATTCGATGTTCAGGATTGTCGTTGTCTAGGTCGTCATGATAGAACGCGGATAGGGCGCCAACGACACCGCACAGCATTGCCATGGGGTGTGCGGTGCGCGGAAATCCTCTAAAGAACTGATGGATGGCTTCGTCGACCATGGTGTGATAGCGGATGGAGTTGACGAATTGGTCGTGTTCAGCCTGATCGGGCAGTTCGCCGTGCAACAGAAGATAGCAAGTCTCCAGGAAACTCGATTTTTCTGCCAGTTGTTCGATTGGATAGCCGCGGTGGAGAAGTACGCCTGCAGCCCCATCTATATAAGTGATTTTGGACTCACAGGAGGCTGTGGAAACAAAACCGGGGTCGTAGGTGAAAACGCCTTTACTGACGAGTCCTCTGACATCAACGACATCAGGTCCAGTACTGCCTGAATAAACGGGGAGGTCGATAGCGTCTGAGTTCCCGTCGATTTTAAGCTGGGCCTCTATTTCGGTCATTCCGTGCTCCTACTTGGTGGTAATTTCCGATTCAGAAAAGATTCTAATAAGTTTATTTAAAACAAAACCTTATAAGACTTAATTAATCTAGTTAGTTGCAGCAGATAAGGCGGAAATTGGGCGTGAAAGCATAGGGAGTAAGCTATGCGCTTGTCAAATCTGCGTGGTCGGTCTCTGAAGCTGCGTTTTCCTGTGAAGTAGTCCTGAAAGGATTTCCCTTGCGGAGCAGTTACAACTACTGGCGAGTCGGAGGGATACCGGTTAGTTGCCGGAGCTACGAAGAGCGTGTGGGACGCAGTTAATCGGTATATCGCATTGATTTGCGCCAAGTCATTGACGCTTTTTGCGCAATTCGACAAACCATTGTCATAATCGTAGGTCCAACCATTGCATTTATTGTATTGGGAAGGCCTAGTGAATATAATTAGTCTTGTTTCAAGTAGTTAATTTGTAAAAAGATTTCCGTTGGCTGGTGCTTTTGATTACCGGCACCAACCGCAATAACAAAAACAACCTTTACGCCACGGTATTATATCAAGTGAAAGACACACGCCCTGTTAATCTAGATCTGACGACGGTTAAGTTCCCGCTGCCTGCGATAACCTCGATTCTACACCGGATTTCCGGTGTCGGACTGTTTTTAGGTATCGGCGTAGTGCTTTACTTTTTGCAGCTTTCGCTTGAATCAGAAGCTGGATTCGAACGGGTGCTGGAGTTGCTTCGTGCGACCCCTGTGAAGCTCACGATCTGGCTAATTCTCGCAGGCTTGCTGTATCACCTGATCGCTGGAGTAAAACATTTGCTGATGGACTGGGGTCTCGGTGAAAGTCGAGAGGGGGCTCTTCGAGGCGCCCAAGTCACACTGGTACTTGCCATAGTTGCGGCAGCATTGTCATGGGGTCTGATATGGTAACTAACGCAACAAACTTTAGCCGATCCGGCTTATCTGATTGGATCATACAGCGCTTCAGCGCAGTTATTCTGGCAGCTTATACCTTGTTTATACTTGCTGTTCTGGTTTCCATGCCTGAGCTTAATTACGAGAGCTGGCGGGAAGTTTTCAGCAAAAATTCTGTGCGACTGTTCAGTGTCATCTCTTTGCTTGCGCTATGCGGTCACACCTGGGTCGGGATGTGGACGGTAGGAACCGACTATCTGACCGACAGGCAATTAGGGGGCAAAGGCACCTTCATAAGGCTCATTTATCAGTCATTCTGCGTTCTGCTCATTGCGGTATATCTGCTCTGGGGCATTCAGATATTTTGGGGTAGTTAGATGTCGGGTTATCGAAGTATTTCATTTGACGCAGTGATCGTCGGCGGTGGCGGTGCTGGCATGCGTGCGGCGCTCCAACTAGCGCAGTCTGGGTACAAGACTGCTGTGATTTCCAAGGTGTTTCCAACGCGATCGCACACTGTATCTGCGCAAGGTGGTATCACCTGCGCGATCGCCAGTGCAGATCCGGGCGATGATTGGCGCTGGCACATGTATGACACCGTGAAAGGGTCAGACTACATCGGTGATCAAGACGCCATCGAATATATGTGCAGTGAGGGCCCGCAAACTGTTTTCGAGCTTGAGCATATGGGTCTGCCGTTTTCGCGTACTGATAATGGGCGGATTTATCAGCGCCCATTCGGCGGCCAATCGAAAGACTTCGGTAAAGGCGGACAAGCCGCGCGTACCTGTGCAGCAGCCGACCGCACAGGCCACGCTCTTTTGCACACCCTTTATCAGGGAAACGTAAAAAACAACACGGTCTTCTTCAACGAATGGTATGCCACTGACCTGGTGAAGAATCAGGATGGGGCGATAGTCGGCGTCATGGCGATCTGCATCGAAAATGGTGAGAATGTGTTTATCCAATCCAAAGCCACGGTTTTTGCAACAGGTGGTGCGGGCCGGATCTATGCTTCAACAACCAATGCCCTGATCAATACCGGCGACGGAGTCGGCATGGCTATGCGCGCGGGTTATCCCATGCAGGACATGGAAATGTGGCAGTTTCACCCTACCGGGATTTATGGCGCTGGGACTCTAGTTACTGAGGGTTGTCGGGGTGAAGGGGGCTACCTGATCAATAAAGATGGCGAGCGGTTCATGGAGCGCTATGCGCCGACCGCCAAGGACCTCGCGTCGCGCGACGTGGTCTCGCGCTCGATGACGATGGAAATCATGGCGGGGCGCGGCTGCGGGCCCGAGAAGGATCACATCTACCTCTACCTC